>JALZUT010000191.1 GCA_023300575.1 Olleya sp. | reverse complement strand
GTACATTTTGCTTAACAATACATTTTGACTAAGCTAAATGTGACATCTTAGCATTAACACTTTTTACTTTTCAATTTCACTTCTCACTTCTCACTTCTCACTTCTCACTTCTCACTTCTCACTTCTCACTTCTCACTTCTCACTTCTCACTTTCTACTTCTTATTCTTCTCCTCTATCCACTTGCTCATAAATTTAGTACTCTGCATAGTGTGATGCATCAAAACTTGTCCTAAAAAATGTTGTTGTCTGTGTGTTTTTAAACCCGTAATAAGAGTTTCTATTCTGTATAATACATCTTTAGTATAAATGGCTTTATCATATAAGGTATTAATTATCATAAACCCATTTTTTTGCTTTCCGTTCCAGTAGATTTTATTAGAAAACAACTCTACTGCTTGCTTGGCAAATGCTACGGGATCGTCTTCTATAAATGCGTTAGTATCTATTATGCTACCATACATACCTTCTGCTCCAATAGAAGTTGATACACATGGTGTACCATTTTGCATAGCATCTATTAGCTTTCCTTTTAAACCTGCACCAAAACGCAATGGCACCAAACAGACTTGTGCTTGTTGCATAACTTGATTAACGTCTTCTGTAAAACCTTTAATTAAAAAGCCTTCTTTTTGATTATTTAATTGTTCTACTTTTTGCGATGGATAAGCACCATAAACATGCATTTCGGCTTTTGGAAGTTTTGCTTTTATGAGTGGCCAAATATTGGACTTTAAAAATTTTACAGCATCAAAATTAGGCTCATGTAAAAAGTTACCAATGGTTATAAAATGGTCTCGTTCTTTAAAATTTGGAAGTGCTTTTATAGCTTCTGAAGCATTAATTGGCTCTAATAAAAATGGTAAATAATATAATAGATGCTCTTCAATCTTAAATTGATTAACTAATATCTCAACCTCAACTTGAGAGATCATAAACGTCATATCACAACGTAAAATACTAGCTATTTCGCGCTTTGCAAACTCGTTTTGCAAATAGCTTTTATCAAAAAGCGCATTGTCTTTTAAAGCTTGATGTCGTCCTTTACGTAAGAAATGTAAATCTTCTGTATCTAACAATCGTAATGCATCTGGACATTGCTCGGCAACTCGCCAACCAAACTGCTCTTCTATCATAAAGCGATCAAAAAGCACTATTTGCGGATTTAGCTTTTTGATGAAAACATCAAAACTACTGTCGTTAAGTTGAATGTTTTCGGTTTTAACACCAACTGTACTTAAATCAAACGCATTATCTGTTTTTGCACAAGCAGTTACAAAAGTAATCTCGTAATGAGCAGATTGAAACAACTTAACGAGCTGTAACATTCTACTACCTGCAGCCGAACTTTTGGGTTCTGGCCAAACAAAACCGATAATTAATAAACTTTTATTCATGATTTATTACTAAATACCAAACTACAATTTGATTTTTTATTTTTTTTAAAATTTGTAAAGTTATTCTGGTTTAGGAGCTAATGCATATCCAGTTCTAACCTGTTCTACCCAATCCTTTATAGCTTGTATTTGGACATCTGTTAAATTAGCATCGCCATGTGTCCAAGTATAACTTGGTAAAGGCATTTTTTTTTCTTCTACTTCTTCTTTTAGCTCTTCAAACTTGTGGTCTTTTCTTTTTACCGAGTAGTCTGCCCATTTAGAAAAATCTAAATGTTTTCTTCCGTCTTTTACATGACTATCCAACCAGTAATTAATCGGAGTAATACTATTATACCAAGGGTAGTTAGTATTACTACTATGACAATCAAAACAAGTAGACTCTAATACTGTTTTAACAGTTGCAGAAGGCTTCGTTTCGTTTAAAAAAGCGGTTAAATCTTCTGTGTTTCCGTCATTTTTTTCAGGCGAAAAAAATTGCGCAATTAAAAAAACAACCAATAAAAACAATCCTATCTTTTTAAGTAATTTCATTTTTAATACATTTAGGCTTAAAAATACTAAAATCTTTGACTTTAGACGCTTTATATAAAGAATTAAATTACGTTAATCACTCTCGTGAAAAACGTTTGTATTACGCTAACCTTGTAATTGAAAACCCAGATTTGATTCCTAAATTACTGGACATCTTATTTAGGGTAGACGATAAAATATCACCAAGAGCTGCTTGGGTTTTCGAGTTTATGTGTGGCAAAAATCTAGAAGCTATAATACCTTATTTAGATGTTTTTACCCAAAATTTGCATCGTGTTCATTTAGATTCAGCCGAAAGACCTGTTGCAAAAATTTGCGAATACTTAGCAAAAGCCTATTATGGAAAAGAGAATACTAAAATTAAGACCGCTCTACTTCCGAAGCATCAAGAAAAAATAATTGAAGCGTGTTTTGATTGGATGATTAACGACGTAAAAGTAGCACCAAAAGCATATAGTATGAATGCTTTATATTTATTTGGACAAGATTATGATTGGATTTATCCAGAATTAATATTGATTTTAGAACGTGATTTCCAAACACAAAGTGCTGCATTTAAGGCAAGAGCGAGACATATTTTAAAAAAAATAAAAAAATAACACTTTATTTTTATAAAATTCTTAAAGCGTATTGCTTTAGTCTTCTCTCTAAAAAAACTATCTTTACTGCTTGTTAAAAAACAACTATTTTTATGTCTTTAAGTCAACTAAATGCCATCTCGCCAATTGATGGTCGTTACCGTAATAAAATTGAAAAATTACAAGATTACTTCTCTGAAGAAGCCTTAATTAAATACCGTGTTTTAGTAGAAATTGAATACTTTATTGCACTATGCGAAATCCCGTTACCACAATTAAAAGGTGTCGATAGTAGTAAATTTGAAGCACTTCGTGATATCTACAAGTCGTTTACATCAGAAAACGCACAAGCTATAAAAGACATTGAAAAAGTAACCAACCACGATGTTAAAGCGGTTGAGTATTTTATTAAAGCACAATTTGATGCTTTAGGATTAAGCGCTTATAAAGAGTTTATTCATTTTGGATTAACCTCTCAAGACATTAATAATACTGCAATACCTTTAAGTATTAAGGACGCAATGAATGAGGCTTACGTCCCAGAGTATTTTAATGTTTTAAAAGAATTAAAGCGTCTAGCTAACGACTGGAAAGACATCCCAATGCTAGCCAGAACACATGGTCAGCCAGCTTCTCCTACTCGTTTAGGTAAAGAAATTGAAGTATTTGTAGTACGACTAGAAGAGCAATTTAATTTATTAAACGACATACCAAGTGCTGCCAAATTTGGTGGTGCAACTGGTAATTTTAATGCCCACAAAGTTGCCTTTCCAAATATAGATTGGAGAGCTTTTGGAGGTGCATTTGTACAAGAAAAGTTAGGTTTACAACATTCGTTTCCTACAACACAAATAGAGCATTATGATCATATGGCTGCTTTATTTGATTGCTTAAAACGTATAAATACTATTATTATAGATTTAGATCGTGATGTTTGGACGTATGTATCTATGGATTACTTTAAACAGAAAATTAAAGCTGGTGAAGTTGGAAGTAGCGCAATGCCACACAAAGTTAACCCAATAGATTTTGAAAACTCTGAAGGTAATTTAGGAATGGCTAATGCTATTTTTGAACACTTATCTGCAAAGTTGCCAATATCAAGATTACAACGTGACTTAACAGATAGTACTGTTTTACGTAACGTTGGTGTGCCTTTTGGACATACCTTGATTGGTTTTTCTTCTACATTAAAAGGTTTAGGTAAATTGCTATTAAACGCACCTAAGTTTGCACAAGACCTTGAAAACAATTGGGCTGTAGTTGCGGAAGCCATACAGACCATTTTAAGACGCGAAGCCTATCCAAACCCGTATGAAGCTTTAAAAGGCTTAACAAGAACTAACGAGGTGATTAACCAAGTGTCTATTTCAAATTTTATTGATACCTTAGCAGTAAGCGACGTTATTAAAACAGAGCTAAAAGCAATATCGCCAAGTAACTATACAGGAATATAACTTATGTTTTCAGATAAAACAGCATTAACACTTTGTGCTATTACTTTACTCCTATTTTTTTCAGGAGGTCTTTTGGGCTATTTAAGTAATCCGTTTTTAATAGGTACTATTTTACTTGTTTTTATAGCTGTTATTATAAATCTAATAGTAGTTAAAAAACCATCAGAACCATCCGAATAACTATCAAACTTTATAAATAAAAAAAGGCTTATTATACGATAAGCCTTTTAACATTTACATTAAACTATAGGTTAAACCATATGCTGTTATTTTTTAAAAAAATCTAGCATTGTATCTAGTTGTACGCTATCAACATCTGCATCTTGAAGCTTATCAACTAATTTATATAACGCTTCAGGTTTCATTTGATTACCTAAAACTCTTACTATAGAAAATCCGAAGTCTTTTGAGTGCGCCAATACTAAAAACTCGTCAACACTATCGTCATTACCAATGGTACTGATTTTAAAGTTAATACCTCGATCCTTAAATTCTATTAGCTCTTCATACTTTTCGTTTTTAAAAACATACTTAGCTTGTTTAAGCTCTTTACTGTAGGCTTCTAAATTAGAATCTTCTATTCTATACGCCAAAACATCTAATTTTCTAACCGATTTGTAAGCTATTAATTCTTCTTCTGATAAACCAGCTTTAGAAAAATCAACCATTTTAGTAGAGATGTCTAAAGACAAAAACTCTGGCAACTCTTGATGTTCTACAAAATAGGTTTGTATAGAGCGTTCGTCTTTACAGCTTACAACTAATAAGCTAATACAAAGTATAACTACAATGCATTTAAGGTTGGTTTTCATATGGTTTATTTTTTAGATTTTTTCTCTAATTCTTTACCACCTGGTAAATCCATTTTCTGAGTTAACTTAGAGATTTGATTTAAATCAATATCACCAGTTAATGAGATTACAACCGTTTCAACACTTCTTTTTTTACCATTAACAGAGATGTTAGAATCTTTTATAATTGCATCTAAACCATTAATAAACATTAATAATTCGCTAACATGGTCTTCATCTTTTCCTTCTTTTACATAAAATTTCATGGTGACACCATCATCTTTAACTTCCATTAATTCTTCTAAAGAAGCACTTCTAGAGCCTACCCATTTTATAATATCACTAGAAATTGATTTATCATCAGTAGCCATAGTCTTAAAGCTGGTAATACTATTTACCATGTCTATATAAGCTTTAGCTTCTGCATCATCTGTGTCCATATCCATTTTGGCTAACATCTGAAACATTTTAGGTTTTATTGATATAAAACTTACGTTTTCATTCTCACTATATTTTTCAAAAACATCTTGAGAAAATCCTGTTAAAGGCATCATTAAGATTGCCATAACTGCTATTATTATTTGCTTTTTCATTGTATTTGGTTTTTTTATTATTGTGTTCATTTTTGTTTTTTTTATTGTTGTTATTGTTTTAATTTCTATTTAAAATGCGACCAATAGGGTTACGCAT
This sequence comes from Olleya sp., assembly GCA_023300575.1. Taxonomy (GTDB): domain Bacteria; phylum Bacteroidota; class Bacteroidia; order Flavobacteriales; family Flavobacteriaceae; genus Olleya. Next base: position 1,916 of record JALZUT010000191.1, on the reverse strand, counting down.
TTCTTTTAAATAGTCAACTTGTGTGCCAGCTTTATTTATTACGCTTAAATAATTGACTTGTGCTGTCCCTCTATTAAAGGTTTTTGATACTAATTCTAGATAAGATTTTGCTTCGTTATAAGCTAATCTATCTGCATCTGTAATAGAATCTGCTTTTGGCCAATTAAAATACACACCAACCATTAAAACTGCTACTGCTGCAACGCTTAACCACTTAAAATTAAATTGTTTTTTAGTGTTTAATGGAAGGGTTTTAGTGTACGTTTCTTGTTGGTTTACCAAAAAATAGCTGAAAATAGATTTGTAATGCTCTAAATGTGGTGCAACAGTTTGGGTCGAAAAATAGTTTTTTAACTGTTGTTCTTCTTGAAGCGTTGTTTCTCCGTTTTCGTACTTTTCTAGTAAGTCTTCTATATTATTTAATACCATAGTTATGTGTATTAGTTAATTTTTCTCTTATTATTTTTCTTGCTCTAGATAGTGCAACACGCACTGTTGCTGGTTTCATATCTAGCATTTTTGCAATCTCGTCAAAATCGTATTGCTCTATATCTCTTAATTGTATAACAAGCTTTTGCTGCTCTGGCAAGTCTTCTATTATCTTAGCGACCCATTCCATACTGTCATTTAATTCTAGTTGCTTTTGTAATGCAACATTATGGTCTTGATAATTGCTATGTACAATTTTTAAATTTTGTGCTTGTTTAGATTTTAATTTATCCAAACAAAAATTTTTGGTCATTGTCATAGAAAACGCTTCTACGTTTTTATAATTTTCTATGTTTTTTTTATTTTTCCAAAGTTTTAATAACACCTCTTGTGTTGCATCTTCTGCTTCTTCACGCGACACCAATAACCGTTTTGCTAAACGAAACACCTTATCCTTAAAAGGCATCACTATTTTTAAAAACTCTGACTGTGTCATTTTTGGTTTTTTGGGTTTGTTGGTTTCTATTACGACGAACGACTAATAAAATTGTTACAATATATTATCAATATAAAATAAAGTCGTTACTTTTATAAATAAAATTATTAATTATGAAAATGAAGAAAAGCTGGATATACACAATTGTACTATTATTATCACTAAGTTTTGTAGGTTGTTTTGATGATCAAGATGACGACCCAATACCAGATATTGAAGTTAAAGATTTTGTATGGAAAGCTATGAATCTATGGTACTTTTGGCAACAAGACGTGCCAGATTTAGCAGATACTAGATTTCCTACAGATGCCGAGTATAATGACTATCTTAATAGTTTTGATACACCACGTCAACTTTTTGACGCTATACAATTTACTGAGGATCGCTTTAGTTTTATAACAGACAATTTTTTTGAATTAAATAATACGTTAAGTGGTACCACTAAAAATAACGGAATGGAGTTTGGATTGGTTCGCATTAATGGTGGTCCAGACGTATTAGGTTTTGTCCAATATGTATTGCCAAATTCTGATGCAGAAGCACAAAACATCCAACGTGGTGATTTGTTTTTGACTGTTGATGGCACACAACTTACCGAAACTAATTTTCGTGATTTATTGTTTTCTGATAATAGCGACACTTACACCATTGGATTAGCAGAGCTTGACAGTAGTAATAATATAACTCTTACTGGCCAAACTAAAACATTAACTAAATTTGTTTTAAATGAAAACCCAATACATGTTACTAACACGTTTACTGTAGAAGGCATAAAAGTTGGGTATTTATTGTACAACCGTTTTTTAGGTGATTTTGATGAAAGCTTAAATGCTATTTTTGGACAATTTGTTGCAGAAGGCGTGCAAGAATTAGTATTAGATTTGAGATACAATCCAGGAGGAAGTGTAAATTCTGCTATTAATTTATCAAGTATGATTGCTGGTCAAACCGATACTGATCTATTTTTAAAACAACGTTGGAATGATAAACT
>JALZUT010000190.1 GCA_023300575.1 Olleya sp. | reverse complement strand
CCAAATAAGTTAATTAGTCTGATTGAGCGTTATCAATTAACTCGTTTTGATGCAGATGTTTTAGGAAAAGAATCAGTATCAAACGATAAACATACAGTTGCAAAAGGAGATACTTTGTTTTCGTTATCTAAAAAACATAAGATTTCTGTAGCAGAGTTAAAGTCATTAAATGGTCTAGAAAGTAACGATTTATTTATTGGTCAAGTCTTATTTGTAAAACCAATCCCTAAAGATTATTAAAAGTTTATGATATATAAACGTAGTAGTGCTTTGTTTGCAAAAGCAGAGCAAGTAATTCCTGGAGGTGTAAATAGTCCAGTTCGTGCTTTTAAAGCAGTAGGAGGTACGCCAATTTTTGTAAAAGAAGCAAAAGGAGCCTATTTATATGACGTAGACGGTAACCAATTAATAGACTATATAGCGTCTTGGGGTCCAATGATTTTAGGTCATGCACACCAGCCAGTTGTAGATGCTGTAATTGACAAAGCAAAAAAAGGAACCTCTTTTGGTATGCCTACAGAGATTGAAACTAAAATTGCAGAATTAGCAGTGTCAATGGTGCCTAATATTGACAAAATACGTTTTGTAAATTCTGGTACTGAAGCCTGTATGAGTGCTGTAAGATTGGCAAGAGGTTATACTAAAAAAGATAAAATAATTAAATTTGCTGGTTGTTATCATGGACATTCAGATTCTTTTTTGATACAAGCAGGAAGTGGAGCTGTCACTTTTGGTTCACCAAATAGTCCTGGTGTAACACAAGGGACAGCAAAAGATACGCTGTTAGCTAAGTATAATGATTTGGCTAATGTAGAAACCTTAATCAATGCTAATAAAGATGAAATAGCATGTATTATAATAGAACCAGTTGCTGGAAATATGGGTTGTATTCCGCCTAAAAAAGGATTTTTAGAAGGGTTACGAAACCTATGTAATGCTAATGGTATTTTATTAGTTTTTGATGAGGTAATGACTGGTTTTAGATTGGCTAAAGGTGGTGCGCAAGAACTGTTAGGTATTAAAGCAGATATTGTTTGTTTTGGAAAAGTAATAGGAGGTGGATTACCAGTTGGTGCATTTGCTGCTAAAGCCAAAATAATGAATTATTTAGCGCCTTTAGGACCTGTTTATCAAGCAGGAACTTTAAGCGGAAATCCTTTAGCTATGGCTGCAGGGTTAGCAATGTTAACCGAATTAAATACTGGTAACGTCTTTGTAAGTTTAGCAGAAAAAACCAAGTATTTACATAAAGGTATCGCTGAAATTTTAGAAAAAAGAAACGTAACTCATACTATTAATAGATTAGGATCAATGCTTTCTGTACATTTTTGTAAAGATGAGGTTGTTGATTTTGAAACGTCTGCTAAAGGAAATAACGAGACTTTTAAAACCTTTTTTCATGGGATGCTTAATCAAGGTATTTATTTGCCTCCAAGTGCTTTTGAAAGTTGGTTTTTAAACGATGCACTAAGTTATGAAGACTTAGATAAAACCATTGCAGCTTTTGATGTGGTATTTAGTTAGGATAAGAGGTGTTAATACATAAAAAAAAGCCGATTATAAATTTATAATCGGCTTTTTTTATTGATTTTAACTATTTACTATTCATTGGCTGTTTGATCAGTCAATTCTAAATACTTAGCGTATTGCTCAGCGTTTAATACTTGATTCATCTGAGATAGTAAACGTTCGTTTAATTTTGTTTCTATATCAGAATAAGCACTAGTTCCTTTTGTTAATGTGTTATTTAAAGTTTTTGTTTTGTCAAGATACTCTTGGTATGCTGTATATATAACTTCTTGTGTTGCTTGGTCAGTTTTTAAGAATCTTCTAAATTCTATAGATTTGGTTTTAGCTTTTTTATTGATTTCTGAGTCAAAATTTTGTTGTGCATTAACAGTATTTGTCGCTAAAAAGAAACCGAAGACAAAGACACAAAGTGTAAATATTTTTTTCATTGTAGTAAGAGTTAATTAATTATAAACCCAAAGTAACACTTTTTGTTTAATAATTACAAATAAAAAAGCACTGATTAGATAATCAGCACTTTTTACCTTTAAACGTAAAAATTAAGGTTTTTAATCTTAGTTAAGTTCTTTATTGTTCGACTGTTTTTTTTCAGTCATTCTCTTTTTTCCACCTTTTTTCATTTTTCCTCCTTTGTGTTGTCTTTTAGCATGAGTTTTTTGCCATTTCTCATACTGTTCAACAGTTAATATGTCTTTCATACTTCTTTTAGAGTCAATTTGAGCATCTAATTTAGTATTCATCATCTTAAGTTTTTCTTCTTTTGTAGGCTTAGTTCTTTCTCCATTTTCTTTAGCTTCACTTCGTTTAACCATAGATTCTTTACGCTTTTTAGCATTTTCTGTATTTAAAGCCATTACCTTTTTTTGTTGTGCTTCAGTCAAATCTAAATGTAACGTCATTTTTTTTGTTTGCAACTCAGCCATTTCTTGAGGTTCTAATTCCATACGTTTTTCTAAACGCTCTTTGTTTTCTCCTCTTTTGTTTTCTTTTTTGTCTTGTGCGTTAGCTTGAAATGTGATTAAGGCTAATGCTAATATTACTAATTTTTTCATCTTTATTGTTTTATTGTTAATATACTATTAAGACGTGTTAATTTTAAAATGGTTTAATACGGGTAGTCTTTTTAGGGTTTAATTAACAGTTTTAGCTTTTTCAATTAAATCTAAAGTAGTTTTATATAATGATTTTTTTGTCTATTTTACTTTTTAACCAAGCATAAAAATTCATTACAAAAATATCTTCACGTCTTGCTTCAATCCATTCAAAAGCGTCTTGTACTTTATCTTTAAATTTAGCACTACTAATTTGTTTTGGATTTTTATAATATAATTCTACAATAGAGAGGTAGGTAATAACACGTTGTTGATTTATTGCTTTTAAATATGTGTTGTAACCACGTTTAAAACTTCGTAATCTAGAGTCAACTAAATCTATATTACCCAATTCTATGTTTAATATAATATCTGCTAAATTCTTTTTGATTAACCATTTTTTTCTGCGTTACTTTCGTAATAACTATCTGTGTGATAAAATTTAGAAAGGATTTGGTTGGCTTTTTTTTAGTCTTCCTTTTGAATATAAACATAAATAAATATCAAGTAAACTCTCGGTATCTGTGTGCTTCTTTATGATGCTGTTTTCTAATAAATCGATAGCCTTTTCTTGATTATTGGTATAGTTTAGTGTTAAACCTCTTGATAGATTGTGTTTTAAAATAAAGATGTTTTGATATTTTTTATTATTGAGGTTTAATAGTGCTTCAATTAGTGATAGAAAACAAAGCGTATTCTTTGGCAATAGTTTCTGCTTTGTTTAAGATTTTAAAAGCTGCATTTCTATTGTGCTTTCTTCTGTAAGGTTTTTTTTGTAATACTTAAAATCAAAGTATATCCTCTATAAGTTAGATTTGACAGATGAGGATTGCAAATAGGGTAAGAATATTTATTATTACTTATACATGAAATTAATAAAATCTTTTCTACTGCTTTTTTCTGATTACTTAGATATTGATCTTGAAAATGAGAACTTTTAATTAGTATAAAAAAAGGAACTACATTCCTGTAATTCCTTTTAATATTATAATAAGATTCCTGTCTTCAAAGGAATTAAATTATACCACTTCAACAAACAACCCATCCTCAGTTTTTTCAACTTTAGCAACGTTGTTTTTGGTTAGTTCTTTAATGGTTTTGTCCCATTTTTTATTACTTAAACCAGATTGTGTTTTTAATTCTACTAACGCAATACGACCAGTAGTTTTTAGAGTCTTTAAAGTCGCTTTAGCGTCTTCAGTTAAAGCAATTTCTTTTTTCTCTGGACGCATTTGAGGAAAAAATAATACTTCTTGTATAGATTGATTGTTCGTTAAAAACATAATTAATCGGTCCATTCCAATTCCCATTCCTGATGTTGGTGGCATTCCGTATTCTAAAGCACGTAAAAAGTCTTCGTCTATAAATTCGGTAGCTTCATCATCTCCTTTTTGCGCTAATTTTAATTGATGTTCAAAACGTTCGCGTTGGTCAATTGGGTCGTTTAGTTCTGAATACGCATTTGCTATTTCCTTACCGCAAACCATAAGTTCAAAACGTTCTGTTAATTCAGGATTGTTTCTATGTTCTTTACATAAAGGACTCATTTCTTTTGGGTAGTCTGTAATAAAAGTAGGTTGTATGTAATTGCCTTCACATTTTTCGCCAAAAATTTCATCAATAAGTTTTCCTTTACCCATTGTAGTATCAACCTCAATTCCCATGTCTTGGGCAGCTTTACGGATTTCGTCTTCTGTTTTACCAGTGATGTCAAATCCTGTAAAATGCTTTATAGAATCAGCCATAGTGATTCTAGCATAAGGCGCTTTAAAACTAATTTTATGTTCGCCAAAAAGGGCTTCAGATGTTCCGTTTACTGCAATTGCACAATACTCTAAAAGTTGTTCACAAAAATCCATCATCCAGTTGTAGTCTTTATAGGCTACGTAAATTTCCATTGCTGTAAATTCTGGATTGTGTGTGCGATCCATCCCTTCGTTTCTAAAGTTTTTAGAAAACTCATAAACACCTTCAAAACCACCAACAATAAGACGTTTTAGGTATAACTCATTAGCAATCCTCATGTATAACGGAATGTCTAAACTGTTATGATGCGTTATAAAAGGACGTGCTGCTGCACCACCTGGAATAGGTTGTAAAACAGGTGTTTCTACTTCAAAATAATCTGACTTATTAAAAAACGCGCGCATGGCGTTAAATAACTTAGTACGTTTTATAAACACCTCTTTTACATGTGGGTTTACTACCAAATCTGCATAACGTTGTCTGTAGCGTTGCTCTGGATCTGTAAACGCATCAAAGGTATTACCATCTGCATCTGTCCTTGGTAATGGTAACGGTTTTAAGGCTTTGCTTAAAACGGTAAAATCTTTTACTAAAACAGTTTTTTCACCTACTTGAGTGGTAAAAAGTGCGCCTTCAATACCAATAAAGTCGCCAATATCTAATAGTTTTTTATAAACCGTATTGTATTTGGTTTTGTCTTCTCCTGTACAAATTTCGTCTCTATTAAAATACACTTGTATACGTCCTTCGCTATCTTGTAGCTCTGCAAAACCAGCATTTCCTTGTATACGACGCGACATTAAACGACCAGCAATAACAACCTGTTTACCCTCTTTATAGTCCTGTTTAATAGCAGTTGATAAATGCGATACAGGATATAAATCGGCTGGATAAGGGTTGATACCTAATTGACGTAAACTAGCCAATTTTTCTCTTCGTACAAGTTCTACTTCAGATAATTGAGACATAAATAATTTGTGATTTTTAGAGCCACAAATATAAACATTTGATTTTCGATTTTATGTTTTAGAATTGCGTTTTTTTTTGGCGTTACCGCAAGGGTCAGGCTGTACGCTACAATCTTTTTTGTCGTGCCTCTAAAAAAGGATTTTCACTTCCATCCTTAACGCACATCATCATGCATTTAAACAGTATTGTAAGTAATAAAGCACAAAGCTAAAAGCTGTATATTTGTCAATGTTTTTAATCGAAATTAATTATTATGAAAAAACTATTTTACCTAATTATTTGTTTTGTACTTATCTTTTTAAACAGTTGTACGATTAAAGAAACTATAGTGTTTCATGAAGATGGTTCTGGACAATACTTATTGTCTTATGATATGGGAGATGCCATAAAAAAAATGTCAGAAGAAATGGGTGGAGACAGCGATAAGAAAAAAGATAAACCAGGAAAAATAGTTGATACCACAATGGTGTTTGCAGATATTATGGAAACCTACAAAGATAGTGTTGCAGCATTACCAGAAGAAAAGCGTCTTGCAATGGAAGCTGTAAAGGACATGTTTATGAAAATGAAAGTAGACGAAGAAAACGGTGTTTTTGACTTTGGTGTTGGACTTAATTTTACAAACATAAACGACTTAGATAATATCCAAGAAAAGGTAAAACAAGCCAAAAGTTTAAATGCGCAAAACGATCAAGTTGGTGCAATGAAAAAGGGATCACCTTTGGGTAAATATATGGGAAGCGAAGATGATAAAGTTGCCTATAATTACTCAGCAACTGGTTTTAGCAGATCAACAACTGTTACCAATCCTGAAGCTTTAGAAGTGTTATCTGAAGAGATTGAAGCAGAAGCATTAGGTGATGAAACAAACAAGGAATTTATGACGTATTTTGAAAGTGCAGCTTATATTATTGAATACAAATTTCCGAAAGCTGTAAAATCTGTATCTCTTGAAAATGTAGAGTTTTCTGATGATAGAAAGACCATTATCTACAAAACTAATTGGATGTTGTATTTAAAAAGCCCAAAAAACTTAGATATTAATGTTGAGTTTGTAAATGAATAAAACCATAAACATACAAGATTTAGGTACTAAAGACTTTAAAGAGACTTGGGATTATCAAGAACAACTTTTTAGAAGTATTATAGATACCAAGATAAAAAACAGAAGAAAAGCTGCTGGGTTAAAAACTGACAACTTCTTTTTGTTTGTAAAACATCCACATGTTTACACCTTAGGTAAAAGTGGCGATTTGTCTAATTTGTTATTAGATGAAAAACAGCTTAGAGCAAAAGGAGCAACCTTTTATAAAATAAACAGAGGAGGAGACATTACCTACCATGGTCCAGGTCAAATCGTAGGTTATCCTATTTTGGATTTGGATAATTTTTTTACAGACATCCATAAATACTTGCGTTTTCTTGAAGAAGTTATTATCCTAACCTTAGAAGAATACGGTTTAAAAGCGACTAGAAGTGAAGGAGAAACAGGTGTTTGGTTAGACGTTGGAACACCATTTGCAAGAAAAATTTGTGCTTTGGGTGTACGTGCCAGCAGATGGGTAACTATGCATGGTTTTGCACTTAACGTAAATGCTAATTTAGGCTATTTTGATAATATAATTCCTTGTGGAATTAGAGGGAAAGCAGTCACATCTTTAAATGTGGAATTAGCTGTAAAAAAAGTTGATGAAACTGAAGTTAAAGCAAAAATACTGAAGCATTTTAGTAAGCTGTTTGAGGCTGAGTTTATGGAGTAGGGTTTTTACAAGAACAGTTGCGTATTATAAGTACAAATTATTAAGGTAGTAATATACTATATTAAATATAATAGCGGTTTGAGTATACACCCAAACCACTATTGCTTTTATATTTTTGTTATGTATTTTTTAGTTTCTTCCAGCCATTATACCTCCATCAGTATCCCAGATTGCTCCAGTAACCCAAGATGCTTTATCTGAAAGTAAGAATAGAATGCTATTTGCAATATCGTTAGATTCTCCAATTCTTCCAATAGGATGGAATGCGTTAAATCCAACTAATGCTTCTTGAGCTTCTTTTTTACCTCCAAACACTCCGTGATAAACAGGTGTATTAACTAAAGCTGGAGAAACAGCATTTACACGTATTTTGTCATCTGCTAATTCCATAGCTAAATGTTGAGTTAAAGAGTGTAAACCTGCTTTTTGCATAGAGTATGCAGACTAAGGTGTAGCTTTTATAGCCTGTTTAGCTCACATTGAACCTACATTTACAATAGAACCTCCATTAGTAGCTTTCATTTTTTTAGCAACACTTTGTGTAATAAAAAAGAAACCTCTGTTTAAATCTTGATAAGAGTCGTAGTCTTCTAGCGTATGGTCAAGGAAAGGCTTTGGGCCAAAAATTCCAGATGCATTAACAAGATAATCTAGATTATCAAGTGTATCAATTTTGGATATTAAAGTTGCAACCTGTTCTGTATTAGATATGTCTGCCTTGTGCTTAATAAGATTTGGTGCATCTGCAACTTTATTAGTATTTCTACCTACAATATGCACTGTTGCACCACCTTCTAATAAAGCATTTGTTGTAGCATTACCAATTCCGCTTGTACCTCCAATTACTAAGGCTACTTTGTTTTTGAATTCGTTCATTTTATTTTGATTTTTTTCATTTCCAATTTGGTTTTTTTTCAATACCGTATCTATCTGAAATAGTACTACCCTCCAGTGAATTTTCTTTTGCTTGAAACACAAGAAACGTGAAAGGTTCCGAACTGTTATTTCTAATTGCTCTTTCTGTATCTGTAGCAACTCTAATGATTGAACCTTCTTTCATATCTACATATTCATCATTAAGCAACATCTGTCCTTCGCCTTTAATAGCTAGGTAGATCTCTTCATTTTCTTTATGTTTGTGAAGAAAAGGTATCGCGTCACCTGGTTGCATAAGGTTAAAAGAAATTTCTGAACTTGTTAGCCCTAAATCATCTTTTACAAAAATCTTTCCATCAAGTTTAAAGTCTGGACTTGGTTGAAAGATGTTTTTTCCTAATCCTGAGAATTCTCCTAATTCGATTTTTGAGTAATCGTTTGTTGTTTTTTTCATTTTAATTAATTTATATACAGACAGACCTGTCTTTTTTATGTAAATTTTTTTATTATTCAATAATTTTACTACATAAATTTCTTGCCTCTTTTATAGGCCAATCTATCTGATGTAAATGGCTTTCTGTGACAGCGCTTTCATAGATAAGATATATTTGTTTAGCAAGAGAATCTATTTCTTTTTCCTCTTTATTTTTCAGATTTGTTGACACTAGATTTGTAATCATCTGTATAAAGAAGGTCTTTTGATTTTGTATTTCACTTCTTATTCTTTCATTATCCTTTGAGATTTCTGAAACTGTTTTGATACACCAACAACCATTAAAATCTTTCGTTCTAAAAAATAATTTAAGAAAATCAAAAATAGCAAGTATTTGCTTTTTCCCTTTTGGTTTAGAAGAAGTGAAAGTATCAATTTCATCAATGAAATTGGTGTTCTTATGTCTAAGATAAGAAAGACAGATTTCTTCTTTAGATTTAAAATGATTATGAAGTTGTTGCTTTAGCAATTCCTGCTTCCGAAATAATTTCATTTATTCCAGTAGAATTATATCCATTCTTATAAAATAAGAATGAAGCAGTTTCTATAATTCTATTTTTTATTTCAGAATGTTTCAAGATGCAGGTATAACACAATAACCTAAATAAAGACAAGTCAGTATGTTTTTTTAAAATCTAATATAGCGTTTAGATGATATGAATCGTTTTAATTTTATATATCAACAGTCCTAATTAGTTTTACAAAGCCAAATCATAAATAATTATTCAATAATTTCTAATCCAACTAGTCTTCTACATTAAAAAACACCTTGTAATAATGCATTTTTTTTTCCTCGTCGTAACCACGTTCTAGATGCTCGCTTGCAGCTTCTGGTGCATCTATATCTAGTTTTATTTGGATGTTGGTGTCTAGTTTGATATCGGTTTTAATTCTCTTTTTTTCTTTATTTAATACCTTGTCCGAGACATCAAACTGGTTTCTAATTAATATGTTTTGTTCGGCTTCAAACTCTTTTTTATAGGCTTCAAAAAGATCGATGTGTTTATCTTCCTCGAAGATGTCTTCTTTAAAACGTTCTATATTAATGACTTCGTTTTCTTTGAAAAAATCAATGGTTTTGGCTAAAAAATCTGCACGTTGTTGTGCACCATAAGTAGTTTGTATGATTTCTGTAGAAAATTCTTTACATAACTCTAAGTAGTTTTGGGTATGACTATTATGGTCGTCTGCATATTTAATATTTAAAAATTTGTCTGTCCAATAGGCTGCATCATAACTATTGTTGTCAACTGTTAGCACAACTTTACCTTCTGCATCTCCTGTATTTAAAATCAGGCAACCTTTATCTACTTTTTTAGCACTAATCCCTTTTTGGACTAACACATCATAACTATTGTTCTCTAAATAGGTTTGAAAAAAGTTAAGCTTGTTTTCAATTTTAAAAATACCTATTCCGTCAATTACCATCTCGTTATACTCAATACCATCAAAATAGGCAACAATAACATCTCCTGTTTTTATTTGAGCAGAATCGGATTGCTCAAACAAATGTTTAACCACACTTTTTGAAGTGTCTACAAACATCTCGTCATCTTTAAAAATTTGGCTGGTATAGGCATTAATCTCGTTAAGCTCGATATTAGCATGATGATTAAAACGGTGACTTTGTACCAAACTTGCAAAAGGTCTTAATAAAAAAGGTAACATTAACTCGTAACTGGCTTCATCAAAATGGATTTCTTTTTCAGAAAACGCATTTTTTGTATCGTTATGTTTGTTTCCTACTTTGTGGATTATACACTTTAATATTGAGGCTTTGTTCCGATTAATCATCTTAAAAATTGTCTTTTTATGTAAGATACAATGTTACTAAATCTAATAGAAAAAAAGCACAAAAAAACCGAAGACTTTGCTTCGGTTTTTTAGACTTTAAGGATTTTAATTAATAAACTATACCATAGTAATCGCATACAGCATAATAGTTTGGAGTATCTATGCCAGCAGCATTTAACTCTGCAAATACGTTATGAGTTGCGTTTGTTCTAGATGCAGTTGTACTTCCAGATGCAGTTGTACTTAGTAGATTCTATAATAATAACTTTAAGTGATTGAAGGTCGCCAGCTGTTATACTTAAACCATTTCCATTAGCGTCACCGTAGTCTAAATTCATAAAACCAAGATATTTTGTTACTAGAACCGAAAAATCAAATTGAAAATTATCAAAAGGACATGGTATTGTAACCCAATTGGTTCCATCATCTGTTAAATAACCAAGTATTGCATCGTTATCTAAAACATCTTGAGTTATTTCGGGAATAGTTACCATATCAAAAGTACCACTAAATGCACTTGCATCAAATGTAAGTGTTTGCACATTGGCATTACCATTGGCTCCATCTGCTTCAGCAACTCCAGTTTGACCTTGTGGTCCTTGTTCGCCATCGTCAGAACAAGAGAAGCTAAACGTTACTAATAATGCTAATATTACATACTTTGTTTTTAAAATTAAATGTTTCATTGTTTTTGTTTTTATATGATTAATAGTTTTTTTAATGTTTTCTAAAAAAAAATAGATTAATAACAAGGTTTAATTTGTTTGTAATCAATTAATTTAATAGATTTTGTGTTACATTTTTGATAATCTGAAGAATTAATGGTTAAATTGTTTTTTTATAATGCTATACAAGTCATTTTAATAGTTTTTGGTTTGCATTTTGAGGTGTCTAACATATCCATTTCCATAGATAAACCGTTTAGCATTTTCATCCAAGATTGGTTATTACCTTTTTCAGTTTTTACATTATAAAATGATTTTGCAAAGATCACACCTGCTTCTTCTGTAATCCATATAGACCCTTTCATGTCTTTACCAGTTACTTTAAATTCTTGGCATGTATAACCCAAAATTGTTTTTGTGTTTCCTGTTGTAGTTACACTTATATCTGTTTCGTCCATAGATTGCTCTGTTGTTTCTTCTAAGTCTAAGTTCATGGTCATAATGTTTTAAGTCCACTGCCATACATAAACATGGTCTTTTTATTAAAATCCATAACGGTTATTATCTCTTCATTGTCTTTCATGCTTGTCCCAAAATAATCATGTAAGTCAGATAAATAATACACAATATTTATTGGTTTTTTGTTGCTTTCTATTGCATAACATATTTATAAGAAAAGCTATAACTACTTGTTGGATATGCTTTTGATCCTGACATATTAAAAGTACTGTTACTTTTTTTTTCATTTTTTTTTAGAATTGTTGAAAGTGGAGCCAAACACTTTTTCGGTTTTTTGCTCGACCTTTTTTTTAGGCAACTTTTTCAATTTTTTTTACCTATTTTTTTCAAAAACTGTGCATCTACTTGTGTTGCAAATGAAATGGTTAAAATACATAGTATAGCTTTTAGATTTTTCATGATTTTCATTTTAAACATAATTATTGGTTTTCCTTTTAATGTCATAAAAGCAAAAAGGTTAACACTCTAGCTCTCTTTTATTTAAAAAAAAGTCAAATTAGCCTCTTCACTTATATAAAGTTTGTCCTTATCAAATTAGTTAGTATTTTAGTTTTGCTGTGAGGTAATAGCTGTAAGCTTTTACTGCTAACCACACTTTAGGGATCGCTATCAAATGCTGTTACAGTTGCTAATAAATATTTATTAATATCTTTTCAACTATTTAATCACTTAATTAATTGATTTTAAAATTGATATGACTTATAATTTGTGTAGAGAGTAGTTAATAATGTACAGTTGGCTAGTTTTGCTGTATTTTTATTATTGATGTCAGAAGATTATGAAGTTTAATTAATCTTGTAAGCTAGAATAGAATTGTTCTCGCCTTTTGTAACAAATTCTAGTCTGTTGTCTGCATCAATATTATCTAAATCTATAGCAGATGTGCCATAAACAGGAAAGTTATTAATGGTTTTTGCATTACTATCAAACAGCATTACTTTTTGGGTTTGTAAATCTGTAGTAGTCACGTAGATTTTGTTTTTAATAACAAACAATTTTGCTGGAGTATAATTACCAAAATCCAACTCAAGTGTGTTGTCTTTTATGTTTAAAAGGTGTTCGCTTTGAGTCACCATTGTTTTTGTGGTAGAAGTTAGTGTGTGTGCTTCAGTAAGATTTTTATTAGTTATAACAACGTTACCTTTTTGGTCTATAGTTGCTAATTTTCCGTCTAAGGTAGTGGTTATAAAACTTTTATTGTATTCATAGACAGGTTGGTTAGCATAATTTGGACTTGTTTTAGGTTTTACCCTTGTGCTTCCGCGCCTGTTTAAAATGTAGAGTTGCTTTTTAGTTTTAAAAACTAGGTAATCTTTGCCTCCAATCTTTATGTGTTTTGGTTGTGTGTTAAGCTGGTTTTTTGCAGACTTAAACTTAAATCCTTTAACAGTTTTACCTTTGCCATCATACAATAAGACGTTTTTACCTTGTGTTACAAACAAACGGTAGTTTTTCTTTTTGTCATAATCAAAAACCGATAGTGGATGTGTGATTTCATCATTAAATTTTAAAGGAAAAGGATTAACATTATTCCCTTTTCTATCTAAGACATAAACACGTTTTGGAGTAGCAAAAGCCAATTGTAAGCGTCCATTTTTGTACATGTCTATTTGCTCTATTTTACCTAAAACCGGACCGTTAAGTTCTTTTTTCCAAAGGATTTTTCCTTTATTAGAAATTAAATACAACGTATTACTTACATCTTGCACCACAATATCTAGCTGCTTTGTTCTATGGTTTTTTACAAATTGTGGTGTATTTAGCACATCATTGTCTAATTTAATATTGAATAGCTCCGAAATAGAATTTTCGCTTACATCATCTTTTGTTTGTTTAACAATAGTGTTAAAATGGGCGAAATCACCATCTACTATAAATTGTAATGCAGAAGTTTTATAGGTAGAAAATTCAAAACTAGCATCACTTTTTAAATTAGTGTTTAATAAATTTTCTAGACTTGAAGGATTTAAAACTTGTAAAACAGAAGCTTGGTCGCTTAAATGTGTTTGCACTTTTTGATAGTAATCGCGATTACTAAAAGTAGTCTGGTTTTGGTAATTTACAATAATGTTTTCTAGGGTTTCGGTAGAATTAGAAAATACTATAAAATTATCGAGTATACAATATTTAGAAACCTCTTTTTGCTGTATAAAAGGGTGCAAGTAGTCATAAAACAAGGTAGTATCAGAAAAATTGTAAATAGAAACATCTCTAAAAGTCTCTGTGTTTTCTTTTTCGCCTACTAATGCTTCTTTTGTTATGTAAGGATCTAAGCTATTTAAAATAATAGCATTTGAATTACTGTTGTATATCTCACCAAATTCAATAATATTATCAAAAAGTGTTGTAGATGAAATGCTATCCGTCTTTGTAAAATTAATTAAGTTTTTGTTAAAGGTTTTAAAATCATTAAAAGTGATACTTAAAAATCCAGCACTATTAGAAGGTGTAATTTGTGCTAATTGATTGTTTTGCGGAATGGTGTTTTTAAAGACATTAATTAAACTTTGCGAACTGTCTATGGCTTTTGTAACCCCGTTTAAAATTAGTTCGTCCTGTAAAACTTCGGCATCAAAAGTAAGGTAGTTGGTAAAGTCATCAAAAGCTAAGTTCTTGTTTTTAAATACTGTTTTCAGTTTTGAGTTTTTATTTATATAAACCGAAAACGTACCGTTTTTACTTTGTGTAGCAATTATTTTTTTAATAGAATTATTGTCTGTTTTATTGTTAAATAAAGTTTCTAAATGCGCTTTAGTACTTGATCCAATTATTAGGCTGTCTTTTTTAGCTAAAAAAAGAGTTAGGTTTTTGTGTACCATTTTTTCAGCATAAAAACTTTTTAAAGCAATTGTTTCTCGTTTCATTTTTATACTATCCAATTTAAAAAGAGAGTCGTTTGTTTTTGTAACAAAACTATATTGTAAACTATCCGAAGCATCTGTAAATAAACTAATATAAATACTGTTGTTACTTTGTAATTCGGTAATATAACTTAGTTTTTTTGTGATGGTTTTGTAAGGTTTTGTTTTAGATAATTGTTCTATAAAATGGTTATTATTGGAGTTGCTTTTAAAGTTTTCAATGTTGTTTATAGTTAAAACAATTTCAGCTTCATTATAAATAAAATCTTGAATGGTGCTTTTTTTGGATGAAGAATTACATGAAAAAAGCAATAAAACTAGAACAAGATTATACCAAATTGATTTCATATTAATAAAGAGGGTTTTTACAAATATAATAAGTTACAATTCTAATTTCAATTGTTCGGGTAATAGTCTAAAGGTTTTTCTGTGGTATTTTGTAATTCCGTGTTTTCTTATAGCTTCTCTGTGCTCTTTTGTTGGATACCCTTTGTTTTGTTTCCAATTGTACAATGGGTATTCTTCGTGTATGATACTCATGTATTCATCTCTGTAGGTTTTAGCTAATATAGAAGCTGCTGCAATGCTCATATATTTCCCATCTCCTTTAATAATGGTTTCAAAAGGGATGTCATTATATGGTTTAAATTTATTACCATCAACTATAATAAATTCGGGAGTTTTAGACATCGCATCTATAGCTTTATGCATACCTAAAATAGAAGCGTTAAGGATGTTTATGGTGTCAATTTCCTCTTCATAAACATGCGCAAAACCAAAGCAAAGGGCTTCGGTCTCTATAATCGGTCTAAGTAAATCGCGTTTTTTTTCGCTAATTTGTTTCGAGTCGTTTAGTGTTTTGTTTTTAAAATCAGGTTTTAAAATAACAGCAGCAGCAGTAACCGGTCCAGCAAGACAACCACGACCAGCCTCATCTGTTCCACACTCTAAGTTAAAGTTTGTATAATTTAATTTTAGCATTAAATAATAATATAAGTCTTACGTTATCATAATTACAATTTGTGCCTTTCTTAACATAAAATCAAAAACCATAAAGATATTTGCTATTTTTGGCACAGATAAAAAATAAAAGGTCTAAAATAGTAACCATTTAATGAAAAAAATAATTTTCACCTTCCTTTTCTTTGCATTTATAAGTTCAGCTTTTGCGCAAACACCAACTGAAAAAAAAATATTAAGACCAGCAGAAGATATTAATAGTACTGAAAGGGTTTTTCAAGATAGTTTAAGAACTAATAGAAATTCTAAAAGTAAAGAAGTAAAAAACAAAGAAGCTGTTATTACAGATTATTTAATCATCTCTAATGTTAGAGATACAACTTATTTAGATACTACTTTAACTATTCATAAGGAGTATAAGTATAATTATTTAAGACATGATAATTTTGGTTTGATGCAATTCTCAAATGTAGGTCAAACCTATAATAGCTTAACCCAAGAGTTTGATAACAATAGACTAATACCAAATATAGGTGCAAATGCTAAGCATTTTAATTATATGGATGCAGATGATATTAATTATTATCATGTTCCAACTCCTCTTACAGAATTGTATTTTAAAACAGCACATACTCAAGGTCAGCAACTAGATGCTTTATTTACTACAAATACTTCAAAACGATTTAATCTATCAATAGCTTACAAAGGAGTTCGTTCATTAGGAACTTATCAAAACACACTTTCTAGTACTGGTAACCTAAGGATGACAGCTAGTTATAAAACAAAAAACAATCGGTATGTTTTAAACACTCATTTTGCAGCCCAGGATATATTAAACCAAGAAAATGGTGGAATAACGGATGTAAGTGTTGCGTTTTTCCAATCTGGAGACCAAGATTTTAAAGATAGAGGACTGTTAGAGGTCAATCTTGAAAATGCAGAAGGATTGTTAGAAGGAAAACGTTTTTATTTAAACCATACCTATGATATAATTCGTACTATAGATTCTATAAGTACCAATAAGCTTCAAGTAGCTCATGTTATGATGTTGGAGGATAAAAGTTATCAATTTTCACAAACAAGAGCAAATACAGATTTTTTCGGAGACGCGTTTCAAACAAGTGATTTAATAGATAGAAATACGCTAGAGCATTTTAAAAACCAAGTTCAATTAAACTATTCCAATGCTACAGTAGGAGATTTGCAATTTAATGCCAGTCATAATAATTATAATTATGGATACGATAGAGTAATAGTTTTAGACCAAGGAACAATACCTAACAGATTAAAAGGAGACATTATTTCTTTAGGTGCTAAATATAATAAGCTATATAAAGGTTTTAATTTAAAAGGAGAAGCAGGATTTAACGTTTCAGGAGATTTTGATGGTAATTTTATATCAGGGACAGCGGCATACAAAGTAAACAACGATTTAAAAGTATCTGCAAACCTTAATCACAGTTCAGTTGCACCAAACTTCAATACGCTTTTGTATCAAAGTGATTACAAAAATTATAATTGGAAAAACAACTTTAATAACATCAAGACACAACAATTGGCATTTAATATTAAATCCAATAAATATGCAAACCTAAGCCTAGAGTTAAATACAATAAATGACTACGTATATTTTACAAAAGACGAAAATGATGCAGTAAAGCCATTTCAAAACGAAAACACAATTACATATCTCAAAGTAAAATTGCAAAAAGAAATCAGATACAAAAACATTGCATTAGAAAACACCATATTATATCAAAATGTACAAGACGACTCCAATACACTAAATGTTCCGGAAATAGTCACCAGAAACACCCTTTATTACGCCAATCACGTATTCAAAAAAGCAATGTACCTGCAAACCGGAATAACATTCAATTACTTCACATCTTATAATATGAATGCTTACGATCCGCTTTTAGCAGAATTTTACACACAGAATCAGCAAAAACTTGGTGGATTTCCTAGATTAGACTTCTTTGTTAACGCAAAAGTCAGACAAACCAGAATCTATCTAAAAGCCGAACATTTTAATTCAGCTTTCACTGGATCCGATTATTTCTCAGCACCAAACCAACCATTCCGTGACTTTGCAATCCGGTTTGGGTTAGTTTGGAATTTCTTTCTATAACATATTTATGACGTTCCCCTTTGGGTCGGGCTTTCCATTATATCTTTTTTTGCCATATATGGCAGCAAAAAAAGGATGCCATATCAATCCCTAACGCGGGCAAACATC
>JALZUT010000189.1 GCA_023300575.1 Olleya sp. | reverse complement strand
TCATCATAAGGCAAACCGGATTTTGCAATTGCAAAACTTTGTTTTAGTAATTTATTAGACACTGCTGTTAATGCCAACTTTTTACTTTTTCCCTTATTTCTAATACGCTCAAAAATTTCTTTACATCCTTTGTTTTGTTTATAAGCACTCATTGAACACATAAATAAAAGGTTCCGTAATTTTCTATTACCAACTTTACTAATTCTACTTCTACCTCTTACACTACTCCCTGACTCTCTAATGGTAGGTGTGATCCCAGCATAACTGCACAATTGAGAAGCTGTTTCAAACTTCTTAAAACCATCGGTAATTACTATTAAAAATAAAGCCGTTTTAAGTCCAATTCCTGGAATGCTTTGTAACAGAGTTAACTGTACTTGTTGAGCTTGTTTTACTAAAGAAAGAAGCTTCTTTTCAATCCCTAAAAGTTCTTTGTCTAAATATTTCTTGTCTCGTTTTAATGAACGATAAACCCATTTTGACGGAAATCCCAATGCTTTTTCTCCATGAATCTTATTCTTAGTCGCTGTTCTTTTTTTTAGGAAACTATCCATTAATCGAAACAGCTGAAGACATTCACTTTGGACATTGGTAAGTGCTGTTATAATGGAACTTCATTTATTTTACCATATTCACAAATAGCCTTAGCATCACTTTTATCTGTTTTTACTTTTGCTAATTTCATCTGAATGAAACGTTTTACTGATAAAGGATTGACTACCGAAACTAAAACGCCTTGCTTGTAAAGGAACTGAGCTAACCTATAATGATAATAACCTGTAGCTTCCATGATTACTAAGGATTTTTCTGGAAGACTTTTTATAAAGGACTTAAATCCAGAGCCATCATTTTTAAATTGATCATGACCCTTTTTACTTCCGTAAACATCGAATACATCTTTACTAATGTCAACTCCAAAAATTTCCTTATATTTATTCATAACAATTCATTTATGAAAGAACAATCTACTGATACTCACAACAACTTGAAAACGAGATCTTGGTCTCACAGAACTGAACGTGATTTATAGTAGAAAAGAGAGAGGATTATCAATGTTGTCGAAGTCGATGCTTCACCGTATAAATTAACCTTAATTCTCTCTTTTATTCTTTCTGATTAGATATCAAATGTATTAAAAGACAAACTTAAGCCGTATAAAAAAAATTGCTTGGTTCACTGCCGACTTACGAACATTCCTGCGGAATATTCTATTCGTGATTTATTTGCTAAATTAGTTGCCTAACGTCTCAACTAATCATACACAAAACCGTTAGCAATAATTATGAAAAAACACTTTTGTCTTTTATTAATATTTAGTTTGAGCCTTCAAATGGTTGCTCAAGAAAAACACGCAGATGATGAAGTATGGCAAGGTTTGCGAGAACACCCATTTGGTTCATTAACTAATAATTACACTTTGATTTTAGGTGGTTATTTTGATGATTGTGGCGAATTTGGCGGACACGAAGAAACAATTGAAATACTTAGAATTGAAGGAATATTAAACGGAATTGTAACGATTTATGATAAAAGTTGTCAAGGCAAAAATTATCCCAAACCAAAGGTAATTAGTACGCAAACTTACTTGATAGACGAAAATAAAGTGAAATTAATTCAAAATTATCTTTCTAAATTATTAATTAAAAGTTTAGAATATGATATTATTTATCACGCAGGAAGAACATATACTGCAAGAATGGAATACAGAAAGGATGATGAGGATGACGATTTTAGAGACACAAGACTGAATTTACGATATAATGACGCATATTCAACTTGGACTGAATTTCAAACTATGAAAAGCATCGTGGAAGAATAACTATTGCTAACTTAAGTTATACTAAACATTGTGTACAATATGAGAAAGACTCTGATTTTAATATTGATATTTTTTCCTCTGACTTTATTAGGACAGGATCTTGATTCCTGTAAAACAAAAGACGATATAAAGAATTTGCTAATTGGATATTGGAAAGACTCTGAAATCAACTCTGAAAATGTAATTCATTTTTGGTCTGAAAAAGACAAACTTATTTTAGACAACGTAAAAATCAATAATGAACATAATGAATATGATAGTATAAGTATTCATTTTACTTTTGTCAAAATAAAAAAAAATGGACGAAAGTATAAACTACAATTTATTTCGTTGTACTCATCATCAAAAGCAAAAATCAAGTTTCTTGATAAACAAAAAATGATTTTAAAAAGGAACGGAAAAGAAGAAGTCTACAGTAGAATAATGGAATAAATACTGCACACAACAAAGTATAAAAATAATCACTATTTTGTGCTTAACTAAAGTTAGTTACGTATTTGCTACTTCTGAATTTCCTTCGGAAATTCCTCGCTCGCAAAACAGCACTATTATTATACGAGGACGTTCGCAACAACTTTTACCCGTCCTCAAATATGTATTAATTGTTTTTTGGCACGACTATTGATTTTAAGAAAACAAACCTAAAAACACTTAAATTATGAAAACGCTATTATTTTTATTCAGTTTTACTTTACTAGGGAGTTTTCACTCTTTTGGTCAAGGTTCAGAAAATCCAGGATTTGATCTTGTTTTAGTTAAAAGAGCTAAAGCAGAAAAAAAAGCAAAGAAACACTATGCTGACTACGTTAGAGAAAAAGAATGGGGCAACAATAAAATAGAATTGACTCAGTGGGAAAAAGGAAATTATGAAATATGGTTTTACACTGAAACAAGAGTTGTTGGTAAGATGCATTACAATTCTCAAGGGAACTTTATAAAATTTGAAGAAAGAGACTGGAGCATAAAAGGTTATTAGAGATAGTCTTCGATTTTATTTATGCTTCAAAAAATTATTAACTCATATTTAATTAGTGAATAGTAAAATTAATCTTCTAATTGAGAAAAGCAGTTACCTACATCGTATAAACTTTATTGCTGGCTTTTTGCTCACTTACGAAAGTCCTCGCGGACTTTCTTGGTCAGTAATTATTTAGTAATTTTACTACTAAAACTACGCAACAAAGCTTATACATAAACGTTAAACGAAACAAAAAAAGCGAACCATAAAGTTCGCTTTTTTCAATTTTAAACCAAAACAGTATTACTTTTAAAAACATAACGTTGTAATTTTTTCAACGTCTCATGTTTATCGCTTGTGTTTATTAATAAAGAGATGTTATTATTGCTTCCACCATAGGATATCATCCGTACAGTAACATCTTGTAAGATCTGGAATAAATTTGGTGTATCTGGATGGTAAATAATAGCATTACCAACTAAACACACAATACTCATATAAGCATCAACCTCGACTAATGCAAAACGCTCTAACTCTTCTACAATTGCATTTAAATGTGTGGTATTGTCTATGGTTAAAGACACCGCAATCTCAGACGTGGTAATCATGTCTATTGACGTTTCATAGCGTTCAAAAATCTCGAAGACTTTCTTTAAAAAACCATGTGCTAACAACATTCTAGCAGACTTAATTTTAATAGCGGTAATGTTATCTTTTGCAGCTATAGCTTTAATACCTTCACCATGTACTTGGTTAGTAATTAAAGTGCCATGTGCTTTTGGTGACATGGTGTTTTTTAATCTTACAGGAATATCTAACGCTCTAACTGGCATTACGGTTTGAGGATGTAATATTTTTGCTCCAAAATAGGCTAACTCTGCAGACTCGTCAAAAGACAAATTAGAGATAGCTGTAGTGTCGTCTACAAATCTAGGATCGTTGTTATGAAACCCGTCAATATCTGTCCAGATTTGTACTTCTTCTACTTTTAATACTGCTCCAATAATGGTTGCTGTATAATCGCTTCCACCACGTTGTAAATTAGCAATTTTACCTTCTGCATCACGACAAATAAAGCCTTGTGTAATATAGATATCAGCCTGGTTGCCTTCAGCCATAATTCTATTTAAATTTTGCTGTATATAATAATTATCTGGTTCAAAAGCTTTATCAATTCTCATAAAATCTAAAGCTGGCAACAATTTTGCATTAATGCCTTCTTGTAGTAAAAAATGAGTAAAAATATATGTGGATAACAATTCGCCTTGAGCGACAATTTTATTATACATTAAATGGCTATAATTTGCATTAACTAAACCTGTTAAATCGTTAAAAACGGTTTGCACATATTGACTTACATTTTGGTGTAATTTAGGCTTTATTATTAGGCTTTTAATGGTAGCATCGTAGTTATTACGCAACCCATCAATAACAGTTAATGCTTTATCAACCTCTCTGTTTTTGATGTAATCAGAGAATTGCACCAATGCATTTGTAGTACCTGACATTGCAGATAAAACAACTACTTTTTTCTGTCCATCATTAATACTGTTTTTAACATTAATCATGTTTTCTATAGATCCGACAGATGTGCCTCCAAATTTTAATACAACCATTTTATTTCAATTTAAAAACAAAAATACTTTACAACTTGCTTATAACCATAAAACTGAAAGATTTGCACTACTTTTGCACAAGTTGTTAAATAGTTAACAATTTAATTAAAATCTTAACGTGTTTGTTTTATTAAATAAATAATAATTAAGTTAACTCAATAAAATACGACTAGTAAAGCATAAAATTGATAATAACATGACTTTAATAACGTATTTTTTTTTAGGATTTATTACTGCAGTAATTGGCGCTTTACCCTTAGGCACTACAAATGTTGCTGTTATAAATACAACGATAAAAGAGAGTATACAAAATGCACTAAAAATTGTATATACTGCTGCTTTAGCTGAATTAATTTTAGTGTTAATAGCACTAAATTTTAATATGCAAATTGAAAGCTTCATAGGAATGAATATTTGGTTACAATACACTATTGCTATCTTATTATTGGCAATTGGTATTATTCTTTATTTAGGAAGAAAAGAATGTGTTAAAGATGAAAATGAAGAATGTATTATCATAAAAAAAAGAAGATTTAATCCATCTAAACAACTACTAGGCTTCATCTTAGGTTTAGTTAACCCAACTGTATTGATTTATTGGATTTTAGTGATTTCATTTTTAAGAAAAAAAATGATTCACTTAGATATAAGTCTAGAATATTCAGTGTTAGTTCTGTTTTTGATTGGCGTCTTTTTAGGTAAGGTTATTACCCTATATGGTTACGGAAAATTTAGTAATAGACTAAAGCTTAAAATGAAAGATATAACCACAAAAGTGAACCGCGTAATAGGTATCTTATTAGTATCTGTTTCACTAATTCAGTTTGTTAAAATATTGTATTCGTAATTTTTACAAATAAAACAAGTAACCGGTTTTTAATTAAAATTAGTATTTTTACACAAATTGTTAACTATTTAACAAAATGAAAACTATCGCATCCTGTGTAGAAGACATCTTAATAACACAACCCTTTTTAGAAGAAGCATTATCTAGAAGTATTATTAATTATTCTGCTTTAGCAGAAGAGTTAAACACACCAATTAGCGCAATGCTGGGCAAACCCATAAAATCTGGTGCCATTATGATGGCTTTAAGACGATACAACACGCCAAACACACTTCGCCATTCTTTAAAACTAAAAAGCACTTTACAAAAACTAGGAGACATCACTGTGCGTTCTAATTTAAGTGATTTTACGTTTCAAAATTCTGAGACTTTAATAAAAAGTCATTCTAAAATTTTAGAACAAGTCGAAACCAATAAAGACGTTTTTTATGCATTTACAAGAGGGATCTTTGAGAGTAATATTATTATTTCTAGTTCAGAAACAAAACGAATTTTAAAATACTTTCAGTCAGAAAATAAAACAGGATCGCAAGAAGATTTATCTGCAATTAGTGTAAGTTTACCAAAGGATAACACTAAAATTTCGGGTTTATATTATCAGATTTTTAAACGCTTAGCTTGGGAAAACATACCTATTTACGAAGTGGTTTCTACCACCAACGAGTTTACCGTTTTAGTAGAAGATCATGTTGTAGATAAAGCGTTTTCTGTGATTAAGAATTTAAAGAATTAGTTTTTATTTTTCTGTAACACATTAACCAAAACAAAACCAACAAAAGCAGGTAATACCCAACCTAAACTGTGTTTTGCAAAAGGAATAAGATTAATTACTTTTGTAACACCTTCCGAAGGACTTAAAAAGTTTAACACATCTGGAATACTAAATACAAAAGTCAATAACACAACTACTCTAAACACTAAGTTTGAAGCATATTTATTAGGTATTGCATTTAATAAAATTAGTACAATTGTTATTGGGTAAATAAATAATAAAACGGGTAGCGCAATAACAATAATTGAATGAAAATCTAACTGTCCAACTACAACTCCAAACACACATGCAATAATTGCTGTTATTATATAAACCTTTTGAGAATCTTTAATTAAACCTTTAAAATAGTCTGCAGTTCCTGCAACAATACCTACAGCTGTTGTAAAACAAGCTAATGAGATTAACACACTTAAAACCGTATTACCAAACGTACCTAAAGCCTTTAAGCTAATACCTCTTAACAGATTTGCACGTTGCATGTCATCACTTAAATCACTGTTTAACTCTATTTCTAAACCATAAAACGCACCAACCGATATTAATCCTGCGTAAATAATAAACAGCCCAAATCCAGCTATTAATCCTGACTTTTTAATCAGGTCTTTTTTAACTTCAAAAGACGCATTAGATTTTATATTTATTGAAATGATAATAACTGCCCCAACTACTACTGCTCCAATTGCATCAAAGGTTTGATAACCTTCTAAAACACCACTTACAATTGGCGATTCAAATTGTGATGCATCAGCAGTTAATCCGGAAGAAAACAAGCCAATACCAATTACCAAAAGCAACATAACAACTATAAAAGGTGTTAAATACTTACCTATAACATTTAATATTTTAGAACGGTTTAAAACAAAAACCAAGACTAATATAAAGTAAATACTACTAGTTAATAATGGTGATGTACCAAAAGCAGGTTGTATAGCAATCTCGTGTGTTGCAGCTGCTGTCCTTGGTGACGGAATTGCAATAGATATTAAATAAATAAGCACACAATAAATTAAACTAAATGTTGGTGACACTTTTTTAGCAAAGTCAAACAAAGTACCTTGTAATTTAGCATGTGCATAAATACCTATAATAGGAATGACAACTGCTGTAACCATAAATCCTAAGGTTACCCAAAACCAATCTGCTCCTGCTTTATAGCCTAAAAGTGGTGGCAATAATAAATTTCCTGCTCCGAAAAACAATGAGAATAAAGCAAAACTAGTAATGAAGAGGTTTTTATTTTTATTTATTTTATTCATTTTATTGTTTATTTATTTTTGATGAGAACATCAACAATAACTTTATATTTAATAGCTACAAGGTTATCAAAACCTTGCAGGATCATTAATTGGTCTTTTTAAGTTCTAAATTCTGAAAATCGAAGCTAAAATCGGTAATTGGTGCAATATAACTTGTACTAGCACTAACTGCTTCACCTTTTTTGTTAAACGTAAATTGTACAAATACATCTGCATCATAACTTCTGTTATTCCATTTTGCGACATATGTAGTTGCATTGTATGGTAATAATTGTCCTGTTAATGTTATAGAGTTTTCGCAAGTAATGGTCAATCCTTTTTTACTTTCAGAAACAATAACATTTCCGAACCAGTCGTCTGTGTAAGTACCTGTAAGCATATTGTTTTCCGGAAATATCGGGCTGTTTTTCATTTTTTTAACTTGCCCATAGACACTCGCTTTGATACTATCGTTATAGGCAAGCCATTCTGTATTGCTCTTCCCTAATTTTTCTAACCAATTTCTATCTTCATAGCCTAAATAACTATCTTTTATCGTATTGGTAATGGTGTTAAAAGCTGAGCCATTCATTTGATTAGTTAAAACCACAATTGCCAAATCTAATTCTGGAATCATTGTAAATTGCGTAACTGTACCGAGCAATCCACCTGTGTGATAAACTTGTTTATAGCCGCCTTTTACGTCTGTTAAAAACCATCCTAAACCATATCCTTTGAAATGCGAATTATAGCTGTCGTTTTTTCTAACCGTTAATGGTGTTTGTAGTTGCCAAAGCTCATGAAACAGATTTTCGGATAATAAACGTTCATCACTTTGGGTAACCGCATCATTCATTAAAAATTTTGCCCAAGTTAGCATGTCTTCAACATTACTAATTATTCCTCCTGCAGCATTTGCAGTTTCGCTCCAATCATGTGGTATTTCTTCTAACTTACCATCTGCCAGGGTATGCGCTTCAATTATATTAGATTTATCTTTTACACGGTTGTAGGATGCTTTGCTGTTTGTCATCCCAACTGGTTTCATTATTCTAGTTTCAATAAATGTTTCCCAAGTTAGTCCGCTTACACGTTTTAAAACTTCGCCAGCAATAATAAACATGTTATTATTGTATTCAAAAGTACTTCTAAAAGAGGATTGTGGTTCTAAATACTTGACGTTATTAATGACATCTTCAACCTTAAAATGACCATTTTCTGGGAAAAACATTAAATCTCCAGAACCAAGTCCCAAACCGCTTCTATGCGTCACCAAATCTCTTACCGTAAATTGTGCTGTTACCCATGGATCTTGTAATCTGAATTCTGGAATGTGTTTGGTTACTTTGTCGTTCCAATTTAATTTTCCTGCATCTACCATCATAGCTAAAGCAAAACAAGTAAAGCCTTTACTGTTAGACGCTACACCAACCAAGGTGTTTTTATTCATCTCTTTTTTGTTAGATATTGCGCGTACACCATGTCCTTTTGCGTAGACAACTTCTCCATCTTTTAGGACACCAACAGATATTCCTGGTACTTCAAAAGTTTTTAATGTATTTGTAATAAGTACATCAAGTTTAGTCTCCTCTATCTGAGCGCTTACAATATAACTACTTATAAAAAGAAAAAAGAAAAGTATTTTTTTGATATTCATGTTTAAGGATATTACAAATTGAATGCCATCAAATATAGTAAAAATACTTCCTTGTAAAACCGAAGCAAAAACACAACAAATACTATATTTGTTAACTATGACAATTTTACACAAAAATGCATCTATTTGGTTTTCGGTTTCTGGAAAAGGAGCTGCTATTGTGTTACTTCATGGGTTTTTAGAAGACAGTTCTATGTGGACTGATCTTGCTTCTGTGCTTTCAAAAAAAAATAAAGTAATTTGTATTGATCTTTTAGGTCACGGAAAAACCGATAGTTTAAGTTATGTTCATACCATGGAAGAAATGGCAGATGCAGTCTTTACTGTTTTAAAATATTTAGGATTAAGAAAATACACATTTATTGGACACTCAATGGGTGGTTATGTTGCTTTGGCTTTTGCAAAAGCACATCCTAAAGATATTAAAGGGTTATGTTTATTAAACTCTACTTACCAAGCAGATGATGATGAAAGAAAGCAATTAAGAACTAGAGCTAACAAAATGATACAGACCAATTTTAATAATATGGTGCGTATGAGTTTTGCTAATTTATTTAGTGCTGAAAGTAAATTAAAACATAAAGATGTTTTTGATGCGGCTTTACAAATAGCACTTAAAACTTCACTTCAAGGCTATATGGCTGGTCAAGAAGGCATGAAACTTAGAGAGGACAGTTCTACTTTTTTTGCTAAAGCGCCTTTTAAAACGTTTATTATACTAGGTAAAAAAGATGCTGTAATTGATGTTGAAAGCACTATTGCTTTTGCTGAAATGCATAAGATTGAATATCAAGTTTTTAGTGAAGGACATATGTCTCATATTGAAAATAAGCAAGAGTATTTAAACAAAATAATACTTTTTATCGAAAAAAAGTAGCGTTTTATCGAATATATTGTTTTGTTTTTATATGTTTGAAATCTATAAAGTGTTAGATTACTAACATTTTAATGTATTTCAACTAAACAAGAAGATGAAAAAGGTAGAATTAAAGTTGTCTAAAAGAAGTAGTTTATACTGCTCACTATTTGGTCATAACTTTGAAGTCAGTAAAAAAATAACCTACCACGTTAAAGAGTACAAATGTTGTCATTGTAAAAAAGAAATGACTACAAATGGAAATGGACACTTAACTGAGTTAACAGATAAATTTCGTGAAATAAACTCGGTTTTAGAACGCATTCATAATAACAAAATACACAGATTTGCTAAAAGAGATGTGCTAAGTTCTACTTTAAAAATGACCTCTTAGTCCTTTTTAAAACTAGTCCAACCTTGAGCTGTTAGTTTAATTTTTTGTTCTGCTCTAGTTACAAGATGTGCACCTGCATTTTCTTCAGTAATAAAACCAATAACCGTTAGATTTGGATTTGCTTTTATTTTTGGGAAATCTTCTTGAGAAACAGTCATTAGCAACTCATAATCTTCGCCTCCATTTAATGCTACAGTTGTACTGTCAATATCAAATTCTTCGCAAGTCGAAATAACCTGTGGATCTAAAGGTATTTTGTTTTCATACAAATCACATCCTACTTTACTATGTTTACACAAATGTAAAATTTCGGATGACAAACCATCACTAATATCTATCATAGAAGTTGGCTTTACATCTAAATCTTTTAATAATTTAATAATGTCTTTTCTAGCTTCAGGTTTTAATTGACGCTCAATAATATATGTGTAGGCATCTAAATCAGGTTGACTATTTGGATTAACTTTAAAGACTTCTTTTTCGCGTTCTAAAACTTGTAATCCTAAATAAGCACCACCTAAATCTCCTGTTACAATTAATAAATCGTTAGGTTTTGCTCCACTTCTATAAACCTCATCTCCTTTTTTAACTTGCCCTATTGCAGTGACAGAAATAATTAAACCAGAAGTCGACGATGTGGTGTCACCACCAACTAAATCAATATTATATTGTTTACATGCAGTTTGTATACCTGCGTATAATTCTTCGATTGCTTCCAAAGGAAAACGGTTAGATACTGCAATAGAAACGGTAATCTGTGTCGCTTCTGCATGCATTGCATAAACATCAGACAAATTAACTACAACCGCTTTGTAGCCTAAGTGTTTTAAAGGCATATAACTTAAATCAAAGTGCACACCTTCTACTAAAAAATCGGTGGTTACGACTACTCTCTTATCTTCAAATTCTAAAACCGCAGCATCATCACCAATTGTCTTTATGGTTGATTTTTGTTTAGCATCAAAATTTTTAGAAAGGTGATCTATTAATCCAAACTCGCCTAATTGACTTAAAGCTGTACGTTGTTGATTTTTATCTTCTATCATACTGCAAAAATACTAAGCATAATTTAATAGTAGAGAAAATTAGGTTTAAATTGTTTTATTTTTAAATTAATAGCTAATAATTACAAGGGATTAAGCAATTTAACAACCAAAACAGGCGATTTGTCACGATTTCTGCTAAATTTGTTCATAAAAATCACAATAACTTAACCTAATGCAATTATTTAAAAAAGCACTTGTTTTAATTACCCTAATAATTACAAACAATGTTATAGCCCAATCACCATGTATTAATGGGTTTGCTTCTCATACAATAAATGGTACTACAACAAATTACCCTTGCAATGATTACGAGTTAATGTCTAGATTACCAATTTCTACTTTAGCCACAACACTTGGTAATGAGGAAGGAAGTGATATTTGGGGTTGGACAGATCCTTTAGACGGAAAAGAATATGCAATTGTTGGTACCACAAATAGCACTGCTTTTGTAGACATTAGCGACCCTGTAAATCCTGTTTTTCTAGGTAGAATAGAAACTGCTAATGGTAACACTTCTTTTTGGAGAGATATAAAAGTTTATAACAATTATGCCTTTATAGTGGCAGATGGTGTTGGTAGTCATGGTATGCAAATATTTGACTTAACCAATTTAAGAACTGGTGTTAATCCAGATTTAACTTATACAAGTGCTACAAATGATGGAAATGTTCAAGTCTTTTCGGGTGATAATGGAATTAACATTGGAAGTTGTCATAATATTGTAATTAATGAAAGTGAAGGAGTTGCTTATTTAGTAGGTTGTGGTGGCGCTGCAAATGGTGGTCCTGTGTTTATAGATATTTCAAGCCCTTTAACACCAACTGTTTTAGGCAGCTATTCTAGCTCAGGTTATACACATGACGCGCAAGTAGTTACTTATAATGGCACAGATACAAATGCTGATTTAAGTGGTGTATCAAGTTATGTTGGTCGACAAATCCTTTTAGCTAGTAATGGCGGAAGTAATGATAGAGTTGTTTTAATAGATGTAACAGACAAAACTAACCCAAGATTTATTTCTGAAATTACTTATCCAAACCCTGGATATGCACATCAAGGTTGGTTTACAGATGATCATCGTTATTTTATTTTAGGAGATGAAACAGATGAGCAATCTCTTGGAGGTAATACTAGAACATTTGTTTTTGACATGTTAGATTTAGACAACCCCGTTCTATCTTCAATTTACACTGGTCCTACTTCAGCAATTGATCATAATGGCTATGTAAAGGGCAACTTGTACTTTATGGCTAATTACAGAGCAGGAATGCGTGTTTTAGATATAA
>JALZUT010000188.1 GCA_023300575.1 Olleya sp. | reverse complement strand
CCATTTACCAATATAAATAACTATATTTTTGATCAATTTGGTAGCTTTACATACAAGCACTACTCTACTGTATTAATTGAACAACTACTTACTTTTGAAAAACATGCAAGCACCTCTAAGGTATATATAAACATTAGTAATACTGCATTTGAAGTTATCGTGTTTAATACTGGTACACTTGCTTTATTTAATACTTTTCAGTATCAAACCAAAGAAGATTTTATCTACTATTTACTCTTCACTTTAGAGCAATTACAACTTAATCCAGAAACAGTAGAAGCTGTCTTTTTAGGTCAAATAACTAAAGAAAATGAGTTGTATCAAATAGCTTATAAATACATAAGAAACGTTAGTTTTGGCAATAGAATGGATACTTTCGCTTTCGCAGAAAAACCTGCTACAAACTACTCACATTTCACCTTACTAAAAAGCTTATAATGCGCATTATATCAGGAGAATTTAAAGGACGAAGAATTACAGCACCAAAAACGCTACCTATACGTCCAACAACAGATATGGCTAAAGAAGCACTGTTTAATATACTAAACAACCAATTTTATTTAGACGCTATTTCTGTACTAGATTTATTTGCAGGCTCAGGAAACATCAGTTACGAGTTTGCGTCTCGTGGTACAGAGCAAATTACCTGTGTAGATCAAGATTTTGGATGCATCAAGTTTATAAACGAAACTGCATTAGCGTTTGAAATGTCTATTGAAACTATTAAAAGCGACGTCTTTAAATTTTTAGAAAAAAGTAAACAACAAGCGACTATTATTTTTGCAGATCCACCTTATGACTTTCCTGTTGAAGCGTTTAGCAAAATACCAGAATTGGTTTTTGCTAACAATTTACTAGAAACCGAAGGATTACTAATAATAGAACACTCTAAGTACACAGACCTATCTCATTTAAGTCAATTTAGCCATTCTAAAGGGTATGGAAGTAATAGGTTTAGTTTTTTTAAAAATACAGCTTCAGACGAAGAAGAGTAACTAGTAACTTACTATATAAAAAACAAACCTTACGGGTTTTAAAACCTATGAGGTTTGTTTTACAAAAAAACCACTCAAAATAAGTGGTTTTTTTTATGGTTACGCAAATCTATAAGCCGGATTCTGTACTCAAAAAAGAGCCCTTATCATTTATCTGAGCTTGCTGTTACCAACACGCTTTAGCTACCTACCCTCTAACAATCGCGCGTGTACGCTCAAACGCTAGTATACATGGTATTGCACCTCATAGAGTTTACCTGGTTTCACTACAGCATGACCTGTACATACTTTCTGTTGCACTTTTCCTCACCTTTCGGTGGATGGCTGTTAACCACTATGATTACACTATGGTGTCCGGACTTTCCTAACCAAAACAAGTTTGGTTCGATAAGGCGATTTGCTGGAGGCAAAATTACAATAAACTAATTTATGTTTTTGTATGGAATTATGATTTGTTTTAGGAGTTTGGTTTTACAGTCTGGTGTATCAAAAGTAGTCACTAAAAAAAGGCTGATTTTTCTGATTTAAAACGAGCCCTTTTTTAATTTTGATATTAACTACTTTACAAATAAACAAACGTTTTCAAATAACGATAAAACCGTACTAATGGTTTTATCTGTTTTTGGCAGTAGTTTTTTTATTTAGAGCTCTAGTTTGGTTTACAGCCATTATTAATACAATAAATGCAATAATCCCAATTATTAAATTGCCTAATGCTGTAATATAAAAAGGATTAAATACTATTAAAATAAGACTTCCAAATACCCACAAAAAGTCTTGAATTATAATCCATAAAACAGCTATTTTTCTTTGTTTATTAATTTCATACCAAATAGTGATTGTAAAATAGATTAAAATTAATCCAACTACCCAAAAAACGGAATTATTATCAGTTCCAAATAATTTAGCCATTTGGTTATTAAACAATATTAGTAATAGACCTGAAATACTTGAGAATAAGGCATTGACTTTTAAGGCTTTTTGTAATTCGCTCATTTTTTAAAGTTTTGTTTCAGCAAATTTCTATAAACAAAGTTTAATCGCTCTTGACAAATGATAATTAATTGATTTTTCTTAATCTGCTTAATGATTCTGGTGTGACACCTATCATAGAAGCGATATACTGAAGTGGAACATTTTTAAAAAGTTCTGGCTCTTCATTTAATAATTTATCAAATCGTTGTTTTGCTGTAGTATGCAATTGAGAGAACATATTCTGTTCCAACAAAGCAAAAGAATTTGCTAACAGAAGGTTATCAAACTCTAACC
The DNA here is from genome assembly GCA_023300575.1 of Olleya sp. Classification (GTDB taxonomy): domain Bacteria; phylum Bacteroidota; class Bacteroidia; order Flavobacteriales; family Flavobacteriaceae; genus Olleya. Next base: position 2,695 of record JALZUT010000188.1, on the reverse strand, counting down.
ATTTTGGTTCTGTTTTATTTAATTTAAAATGATCTTCTCTGTTTATAATATATAGCTTACAATCTGTTATTGCTTGTATATTCCAATTATTATTTGTTTGAAAAACAAAGCTAGAAAGCGAGGTTATAAATTTATTTTCAGAACCAATCCATAATGTTATTTCTTTTCCATCTACTATATCATACATTCTCATATAACCAGATTCAATAAATGCCATTTCTTTACAGATTTTCCCTGATTTTAAGAAGAATTCGCCTTTAGCAATTTCTAATGACTTAAAAACAGAAAGAATAGTGTCTATCGAATTTTTCTCAATAGACACTTGACTTAAAATACAGTTTTCTAGTTTTTTCATTTACTATATCTAATCTTAAACGAAGTTAGTTTATTTTTTTGACAAAGTCAAGAAAACAAAAACACTACAACCCTATAATATTGTTAATAACTCAGCATAAAATAAGACAGATAAACCTTGATTTTTAATGCTATTTTTTAACTTTGTTATTCTAATAAAACAACAAAATTTGGAACACTTTGTAGTATCGGCTAGAAAATACAGACCTCAGACGTTTAATGACGTTGTGGGACAGTCGGCTATTACAAACACCTTACTAAATGCTATAGAAAACAATCATTTAGCGCAAGCTTTACTGTTTACAGGACCACGTGGTGTCGGAAAAACCAGTTGTGCGCGTATTTTAGCTAAAATGATTAATAGTGATGGTAACGAAACTGGTGACCAGGATTATGCCTTTAATATCTTTGAGTTGGATGCTGCATCAAACAACTCGGTTGATGATATTAGAAGTTTAACAGACCAAGTACGTATTCCGCCACAAGTTGGAAAATACAAAGTCTATATTATTGACGAGGTACACATGTTATCTCAATCTGCTTTCAACGCATTTTTAAAAACCTTAGAAGAACCACCAAAGCATTGTATTTTTATTTTAGCCACTACAGAGAAGCATAAAATAATTCCAACTATTTTATCACGTTGTCAAATATTTGATTTCAAACGTATCACTGTAAAAGATGCAAAAGAATACTTAAAATATATTGCAAAAGAACAAGATATAACTGCAGAAGATGATGCGCTACATATAATTGCACAAAAAGCAGATGGTGCAATGCGTGACGCACTTTCTATTTTTGATAGAGTTGTAAGTTTTTCTGGCAAAGAGTTAACCAGACAAGCTGTTACAGAAAATTTAAACGTCTTAGATTACGAAACTTATTTTGAAAGCACAGACTACATATTAGAAAATAAAATCCCAGAATTACTTATTCAATTTAATAAAACCTTAGCAAAAGGGTTTGATGGACACCAATATATTGCTGGATTAGCATCTCATTTTAGAGATTTATTAGTCTGTAAAACTCCATTAACTATAGAATTGTTAGAAGTTGGTGACACTACAAAAGCAAAATATCTAGAGCAAGCAAAAAAAGCAACTCAAGACTTTTTAATAAAAGGAATTAATCTAGCTAACGATTGCGATTTAAAATACAAAAGCAGTAAAAACCAACGACTCCTATTAGAGTTAACACTAATGCAGCTTGCCTCTATCACTTTTGATGGAGAAAAAAAAAATAGCAGTCGTTTCATAATTCCGCCTTCTTATTTTAAAAAGATTGGTATAACTCCTATTAAAATAGCTAAACCTGAAAAACAGGTTGAAACTACTAAAAAAGAAGTACCTGTAAAAGTTAACCCTGAATTACAAAAACTTGCAGAGCCACAAAAACCTAAAATTGTTTTAGAAAATGGTATTTCATCTACTACTAAAAGAACTTCTGGTTTATCACTTAAAAGTATTAGAGCAAAAAAAGAACATCAAATCAGACAACTAGAAGTTGTAGTTGATGAAGAAAATTTACCAAGAGAACCGTTTAACCAAGATGAACTAACAACGGTTTGGAATGCCTTTGTAGATCAAATTGAAGCAGAAGGCAAATACAATTTAGCATCTATCTTATCAATAGACAAACCGACTTTAGCTGAAGATGGAAAAACTATAAAACTAACGTTTCCTAATGCGACAAATAAGGTTGAAGTTGAGCGTCAATCTTTTGATTTAATGTCTTATTTACGTAAAAACCTTAATAACTATGATGTTGCTTTAGGTATTACAATTAACGAAGAATTAGATACTAAATATGCGTATACTCCTATTGAAAAATATGAAAAATTAAATAAAAAAAACCCTAATTTAGAGTTGTTACGTAAGACTTTTGATTTGGATGTGTGATGAATATTTGATGACAGGTGATGGAAGTTGATTACTCTTATGTGATTTATCCAAATTATAAAAATTGATTATTTTTGTTTTATGAATAAATACACCTTTCTACTTTTTATTATTTTAATAGCACTTATAAGCTGTAATGGTCGTGATAGAGTAAAAAAATCAAATCAAGAGGTTTTAATTGAAAACAAATTACTAAACTTGTTTTCTGAAAACATTAAATACTTTCCAGAATCATATGCCGAAAGTACTACTGATACTATTTTAAATAATGGGTTTAGAGTAAAAATTAAGACTTTTACTGATATGGAGAATAGTGTTTTAAATACTTTTGAAGTTGACTCTATAAAACACAATCATTATTTTAGAGAAATTATATCTGAAATTGTTGTTTTTAAAAATAAGAAACAGATATTTAAAAATAAAATAGATGATACGTTTTTATC
>JALZUT010000187.1 GCA_023300575.1 Olleya sp. | reverse complement strand
AAACACAATAACGGAGAACCAAATTACAATATTATTTCCTTCCATTAATTACCAATTTTATATAAATCATTACACCTAAAAGTGTAGGAGCCCAAAGTCCAATAAAAATACCATGTAGTTCTTTTCCATTAAGAAACAAATACTCTGCCACAACAATAATAAGAAGACATAAAGCCAGCATTAAAACGTTATTTATACCAAAATTTTTGATGTAATTCATTTAGCTATGTTAATTTTTTTAACAAGTTAGTGAATTTCTAAATTAAAAGAAAAAAAATAGGGGTTACAGTTTATGATTCTAAATAATTATTTTATTCAAAACTTTAAAGCAAAATACATTTAATCTAAAAATACGCTTTTAAAAGATTGAATTTATTTTTAATTTAGGCAAAGAAAGAAGCATTTAACCGACTAATAGCCCTTTATTATGAAAAAAAGCAATCCTACTTTTAATGTTATTTAGTAACACATTCACATTTGCAACAACTTCTACTGCAAATACTTCTACAGATACTGAATACAACTCGGCACAAATTTTAAGACTAAATTTTACTGCTTCTAATGGTGCTTCTAGAGAATTACTTATTGGTTTTACATCAGACAACTCTGCAACTGATAGTATTGATTTTGGCTAGGACGCTACTGTAAGCAACCCTTTTTCTAATGACTTAAATTGGATAATAGAAGAAGGCAGATCCGTAATACAAGGTTTAGGTGCTTTTAATAACAGTATGAAATATCCTTTTGGACTGTTATCTGAAGTAGCAGGAAATGCGACTATAGAACTTACCAGTTTAGAAGGTTTTAACTCAGTAATTAACGTCTTTATTTATGATGCTTATTAGATACTTATACTAACATTAATAACACAGCATTTACTAAATCTATAGCTGCTGAAAATTATATGGACCGTTTTTACATTGCTTTTGATAATACACAAAACACTTTAAGCATTGACACGTTTTCTAGTGTTGAAAACACTATGAAAGTTAGTTACTATAATAGTTCTAATTCACTAAATTTTAATACAAATACAGCTGAGTTAATTGAAGAAATACACATTTATGATTATACCGGAAAACAGTTACTATCAATAAAAAACATTAATAAACGTAAGATTGATGTTACTGCAATTTCAAATATAAAAAGCGTGATTGCTCATATCATTATAGAAAGCGAAACAATTCTCAAACAAATTGTTTTAAGGAGTTAAATACCTAGACTAGGTATAAAAAAAACGCACTAATTAAATTAGTGCGTTTTTTATTTTTATACGTCTACTGTAATTTATTTTTTATAGTATTTAGCATATTGTCTGTAAGAAAAGAAGCCTAAAACAGCCACTATTACTAAAGTTATTGCTATAAACTGAAAGCTTAATATTTGATCTCCACTTGCATAACTGTGTAATCCAGAAAGGTAAAAATTAACGCCAAAATAGGTCATTAAAATGCTTCCAAAAGTTATTATAGACATTAGGTTAAATAACCAACGTCCACGTAGACCTGGAACTAAACGCATGTGTATAACAAACGCATACAACATGATACTAATTAAAGCCCAAGTCTCTTTAGGATCCCAACCCCAATATCTTCCCCAACTTTCGTTTGCCCATTGCCCTCCAAGGAAGTTACCAATGGTTAGCATCACTAATCCTACGGTTATAGACATCTCGTTAATAAAGGTTAACTCCTTGATATTTAAATCCATTTTAGCTTTGTTGTCTTTGTTGGTTAACAACATTAAAACTAAAACAACAACGCCTAAAATCATTCCTAGCGTAAAAGGACCATAACTTGCTACAATTACTGCAACATGTATCATTAACCAATAACTATTTAAAACGGGTTGTAAGTTTGCAATTGCTGGATCCATCCAGTTCCAATGTGCAATCATTAAAATCATTGCAGTTACAAAAGCGGTTGACGCTAAGGTTAAATCACTTTTTCTACCAAAAGCTAAACCAAAAAACATCGTTGCCCAAGCTACATAAATCATAGACTCGTAAGCATCACTCCAAGGTGCATGACCAGATATGTACCAACGTGCTATTAACCCTAAAGTGTGCAATATAAATAAGCCTAAAACAATAAACTTAAAAACGGTTATACTTGTATTTAACAACTTATTACTTGATTTAAAAATTTGCCAAATCAACAATACAAATAACAATGTACCAGCATACATGTACCAACTAAATAGCTTCTTAAAAATATCATATTTATTGTATAAAATTTCGGCATCAATCTTATCATCACTTAGCATAACCTCTGGTCCTACTTTAGATTGAGACGTTTTAAATGCTGCTAATAATTTTTCTGCTTTTGTAAAATCTCCAGACGTTTTAGCTTCATTTAAAGTCGCTAAATACCAATTAAAACCAGAACCTATAAAACTACCATAAGTACTGTCTTTTATTTTTGCGTTAAATCCTTCATTTTTATATTCAAAAGGCGAAATCCACTTATTATTTTCATCCTTTGGAACTGGAAATATTTTTAACGATCGACCTTCTATTGCATTACTTAACAAGTTAATACGTTGGTTGGTTTCTATAAATTCTTTCTGTATACCTGTTTGCGATTTTAATGCAGATGCTTCCTCTAAATAAGGATCTAATTTATATTTAAAATCATCTGTAAAAAAGTCTAGTAATTTCGCAAATTTTTGATCTTTAGGAATCCCAATTACCCTTCTAATAGAATCTGCCTTTTTAGGCTTTAGGTAAATTATTGGCACGTTGTACCATAACATCGGACTTTCTTGAATGCTCAAGAAAATCTGATTAGCAGTCATCCCTTCGTAAGTTTCGTACTTAGTAAGTTTACGCAATAACTCTGATGAATAGGTATCAACAGGCATCATACGTCCATCTAAATCTTGTATAACCAAACGCGCAAATTTCTCTGCATGTTCTACAGGTGCAACATTTGCTTTTAAAAGGGAATCAATTTGAAATTTAGTTGGTGCATTTCGTTCTTTTTGCTCGACCTCTTGATGATCATGCCCCTCATTTTCAGAGTGTTCTCCATGTTGCGCAAATCCACTTAAACTAAAGCATAATAACAATATTGTCATTAACTTAGTCTTTTTAGCTTTCACTTTTTCTAAACCGTTTTGCAAATCTCTAAATCGTGTGTGATTAGCAAATAAGATAGCCATCATACCAAAATATAGTAAAAAGTAGCCTGCATACGTTACCCAAGTTCCCCAATAATCACGGTTTACAGATAAGATAGTCCCTTTTAAATCTTTATCAAAGTCTGCTTGAAAAAAGCGGTATCCTCTATGATCCAAAATATTATTCATGTAAATATGAAAATCAAAATTGCCCTCTTCCTTATCTAAAACCGTCACTTTACTTTCGTAAGACGAATAGTTATTTTCTGTACCAGGATATTTTTCGGCAATAAAGTCATTCAACTTAATTTCAAAAGGTAATTCTAATACTTTAGAACCATATTTTAACGCAATATCTAATCCACCTACTTTAATTTGCTTAAACGGATTGTTAGACCATTGACTTCCTAATAAACTTACTTGTTTAGTTTCGCCATTTGCACTAACATTTAAAACAACTGCATTTTCATCTTGCTTTAATAACGTTGACTTTTTAACCACATCAAAAGTTCCTTTTACAACAGGTTTAGGAAACACCAATTGCATGTCACCAATTATGTAGCGTGAACGTAACATTAAGGGTTGTAAACTGTCTTTTACTAGACGTCCTTGTGTCATCGTTGCCATTTGTAGATATTCGCCTTCAAAAGGAGAATCTACCATCAAGCCATTTTCTGTGGTGGTAATATTTAC
>JALZUT010000186.1 GCA_023300575.1 Olleya sp. | reverse complement strand
TAAATACACACCGTTTTCCAAAGTTGAGACATTTACAACGTTAGATTGTATTTTAATAATTTTGGAACCTAAAAGACTATAAATTTCAATAGTTTTAATTTGTTTTTCAGACGAAATAGTTAATATTTCACTTACTGGATTTGGATAGATTTTAAAGTTGTTTTCATTAACAAAATCTGTATTTGAAAGCGTCGCATCAAACTCATAAGCTCCCATATCTACAGTCGTGTTAAAAACACGTTGGTTACCATCTAAATCTGTTGTGATTCCTGAAGGTAATTTACTGTTATCTCCTAAGTCTATTGCTGGAGAACCTGAAGACAATCTAAAATCTGTGTTGCTCTCGAATAATGGATTAGCATCGCTTGAATTACTTATAAAAGTTAAGTTTGAAAAATTGTCTTCACCAATAGAATTTAGTACTACAATTTGATTTGCTATAGTAGCATTCATTTTTCCTACTGATGGTGTGATTGAATTATTTGTTAATGAATTACCATAAATAATACAGTTAGAAATATTTGTGTTATTAGTTCCTTGACCTTGCGCTAATGCTATAACTGAAGAATCTGCAGTGCCACTTGATACAAAATTACTATTATTAGCAAATGTACAATTCACAATTTCACCATTAATAGAAGAATTACTTTGATCTACCATAAAGTAAACTGTAGAAGATCCAGAACTGTTATCTGTAAAAGTGCTATTATTAGAATTATTAGTAAATAAATTGTTAGTTAAAGAAATATTAACTGTCGCATTAGTACTTGTTTCTAAAGTTATTGCTGTTCCCCAAAAACGACCTACATTATTATCAAACTCACAATTTTCAACAATAAAACTTGTGCTTCCTGCATTAATGGTTGCATTAACTTTATGATATATTGCACCTACTTGTTTAGCACTATTATTTAAAAATTTACAATTTCTAATGGTTAATCCTATCTGGAAATCTGAAAATATAGCACTACCAAAATTGTCTGCATTACCATTTTGAAACGTTACACCATCTATCTCAAAATCATTTGCATCCATATGCAATAGCCTTTCAATATTTTCTCCTCTGGTACTGTTATATGGATCTGATGAATTATCATCGCCATTAACATCACCTTCAAAGATAGTTGGAGCGTTATTTAATAAATCTCTGTCAGAAAGTTGTGTTTCTGTTCCATCAAATCCACCATAAATCTTAAAATTATTTCTATCTATTAAAAATGTACTATTAGATCCATTTCCTGTTGGTGTATAAGCACCATCTGCAACCCAAATCTCATTAGTACTTGCACCTAAATTATCTAAGCAATCTGTTAGACTTGCGTATGCATCAGCCCAAGACGAGCCATCGTTAGCTCCTGTTGCATCTGCATCTACATACATTAAAGGTAAATTTAAAGGCGCTACAATATTATATTTTTGAACTGATATTTTACCACCATCTTGATATAGCGCATATAGATTACCATCAAACTCGCTAACAGCCATTTTAATAAAAAAATCAGCATTACTGTTACTTAAACCTAAAGATGGTAATGTTGTTTTAGAATTATCTGTTGGATCTATACTTTTAAATACAATATCTTCTGAAGTGTTAGCATACATCCAATACAAAAACCCATCATTATTACTTTTTCTTAATTCTAATAAGCCTCCACTTCCATTTTCAAATGTTACAAATGTATTACCATTGTATAGTCTAATTTCATTAAATGCTAAGTTATAAACAGTATGATAATTAGAATCTGAAATACCCGAAATATTTTTAGGTATAGCTCCATTTATAAAATTAGTAAAATCGAAAGCATTATTGGCTGAACCAACATTTTTACGACCAGTAAGTCCTGAATTAGTTCCAGTTTCTTGCGAGACGTAATACTCACCAAAAGCAGTAAAATCATACCTATGATCATTGTTAAAACTATTATTTGGGTTAATTAAAACCTCTACTAAATTTGGTCCTGTATTGTCTGTTGCTCTTTCTGCAATTAACAGCTTTTGGTTAGATAACCTTCCGGCTACTCTAACTGTTCCTGTTGCATTAAATTGTATTTGTAGTCTATGGTCTGATAATGTTAATCCACCATTTACATTTGTAAAAATTGAAGACCAACTTGTACCATCATATTTGTAAGCATACATACCATTGTTTGAAGTATTTCTATACGCAACTACTAATTGATTGTTGAATGGATTTATTTTAATAGCAACATTATCTGCACTATCACCTGATACTAAACCTATCGTCGACCAAGAAGTGCCATCAAATTTTTCTACATACGTTTTATTTGCATCTAAAACATTACTATAAACTACATAAATATCGCCATTAGCAGCATCGAAAGTAATTGCGCCATCTGATGCAAAATCTGTAAATTGAGTTGTTCCAACTTGTGTCCAAGTTTGGGCAAAAGTAAAAGTACCAAATAATAAGGTTAATAAAAGTAATCTTGTTTTCATAATAATATGGTTTTTTTAGTTTGACACAAAGGTGTCATAGAACCCATATTAAATTTGAAGCTTTCTTGTGAATGGCAGCGTTTTTTTAATAAATGGTAATTATTTTACACTAAAATATACGATTAACCATTTCTAAAAAAGCATCTTTACGATCGCGTGCAATAGGAATGGTTTTATTGTTTTGCATCACCACGTGTAATCCATCTTTTTTAACCAGCTCATTCATGTACTTTAAGTTAATTAAGTAAGATCTGTGTGGTTTATAAAACAAAGGTTTATTTTCTAACTGATCTGTAAAATGTTTAAGTGTTTTACAGATTAACTCGGTTTTCCCGGACTTTAAAACAACCTTTGTATAAACACCATCTGCCTCTAAGTATAAAATATCTTCGTGAGATACAAATAGAATACCTTTTGGGATATCTAAAGCTATTTTGTTTAAAGCTAATTGCTGAAAATTACGTTCTAAATTTTGTAATTTTTCTTTTATAGACAGTTCTTCTTTATTTATTAATGCTTTTGAAACTGCATTTTTTATTTCTTCGACATCTATAGGTTTTAATAAATAATCTATAGCAGATAATTTAAATGCTTCTATAGCATGATGACCATAGGCAGTTGTAAAAATAATTTGAAAATTAATCACTTCATTTTTAAAAAACTCTAAAATTTGAAGACCAGAATGATTAGGCATTTCAATATCTAAAAACACGACATCTGGTTGTTCTTGCTTTATTATTTTAACACCCTCAACTAAATTACTTGCTTCATAGATTGTCGCTATTTCTGTGCACTCTTCCTCTATTAATGTATACAAAATACGTCTTGCTCGTTTTTCATCATCTATAATTATCGCTTTCATTATTAAATAGTTATTACGTTATGTTTATTTTAATAATCACTTTTGTACCAGAAATTGCTTTGCTTTTATCTAAAATATCAACTATTTCTAATTGTATTTTCTTATCAAGACTCTTGTTTAATAAATTTACCCTTTTTTGGTTTGCAGAAGTAGCAAAGGATTTGTAGCTATCTAACTTTTTGTTTTTTATTATTGCAGATGCTTTTCTTCCAATTCCATTATCTATAATCTCGCAGATTAACTGATTGTTTTCTTGATTTTTTGTGAAATTCAATTGCAAT
>JALZUT010000185.1 GCA_023300575.1 Olleya sp. | reverse complement strand
CTGTTGGATCTGATGTTTGGGAAGCAAAACCAGCAGCTCAATTGGATTATAACGAGAGTCAATTACAACCTTTACTAGATTATTTAGAAGAAAAAAACACCAAAAGTTTTATTGTATTACATAACGGTAAAATTGTAGTCGAAGCTTACTTTAATGGTCACTCTGCAACTAGTCCTTGGTATTGGGCAAGTGCAGGAAAAACGTTAACCTCAACAGTTTCTAAAATTGCAGAAGACGAAGGACTTATAAATTTAGACAATAAAGTATCCGATTATTTAGGAACCGGTTGGACAAGCGCAACTACTGCACAAGAAAATTTAATTACTTGTAAAAATTTATTATCAATGACTACTGGATTGGATGATACTTTAGGCGACTCTAATTTACCAGAAAACCTACACTATATTGCAGATGCTGGATCACGTTGGGCTTACCATAATGTTTACGTTAAAATGCAAGATGTTGTAGCGCAAGTAAGTAATGAAAATTGGTCTTCCTATTTTAATGAAAAACTACGTAATCCTATTGGTATGTCTGGTATATGGATATCTGTAAATGATTTAAATGTATACTGGAGCACTACCAGAAGCATGGCACGTTTTGGGTTGCTGATTTCTGCAAACGGAATGTGGGAAGACACGCAAATTGTGTCTGAATCGTTTTTAAACGAAGCAACAAACACCTCACAAGAAATCAACGAAGCTTATGGTTATTTGTGGTGGCTAAATGGTAAGTCTAGTTTTCATTTACCACAAACTCAAGCCGAATTTCCTGGAGCGTTAGTACCATCTGCACCACAAGATATGTATGCAGCTCTAGGAAAAAATGACCAAAAAATATATATTGTACCAAGTAAAAAATTGGTTGTGATTAGAATGGGAGACGCAGCAGGTAGTAGTAACTTTGCGCTCTCAGATTTTGATAATCTATTATGGCAGAAGATAAATGCTTTTACAAATTAGTTGTATTTTTTTGGTGACACACGTCTTTTTGAAGCTTGCTCATAATTAAAAGCATAAGCTAAAAGTTGTTTTTCAGATAGTGATTTTCCTATAAATGTTAGACCTTTTGGCGATCCATTTTCGGTATAACCCATTGGTACAGTTAAAGCAGGATACTCTGCTACTGCAGCAAAACTTGCATGGTAATTATTAATTGAAAGTATTGCATCTAAATTATGGACTTCCATAGGTGCATCAAAAAACTGTTTTCCGTTTGTTTTTAGTGTGTTTTTTATTTTCTTAAATGCTTCCTCAGTACTAGAATCTTCTATAACACCTTTAAACAATCGTTGCCCATAAGGCATTGTGTTTAAAGAGTCTTTTTTATTAAACACCATTACATCATCAACGGTTTTAAATCCTAACTCTTTATTAGCATAGCTATTAAAATAAGAAGGCAGATCCTTCTGCATATCTAAATTTAACACCCTTATAAATCCAGGTAACGGAATCTCTTGAGGTTCTATTTCTACAATAACAGCGCCTTTAGATTTTAAATCTGCTAAAGCTCTAACATATAACGAATCTTCTAAAAGTGGTTTTAAAGCGCCAAAACGTTTTCCTTTTAAGTTACTATCATCAAATTTATAGTAATAACCACTACTCTTTTCTGGATTAATAGACTTAGCATCTGTTGTATCAAAACCAAATAAGGCGTCTAAAACAATTGCGTTATCAATTACATTTTTTGTAATTGGTCCTGCTGTATCTAAAGTAGAAGAAATTGGTACTATACCACTTCTACTAACTAAGCCAATTGTTGGTTTTAAGCCAACTGTAGAATTCTGACTTGCAGGAGATAAAATAGAACCTGAAGTCTCGCTACCAATAGCTGCTGCACAAAAATTAGCAGTTACCGAAACACCACTTCCAGAACTAGATCCACCAGTATCTATTGTTTTACGTCCATAAGGGTTTAAGGTTTGTCCTCCTATTGCACTGTAACCACTTGGACAGTCGCCACAAAAGAAGTAAGCCCATTCGCTTAGATTAGCTTTTCCTAAAATTAAAGCACCACTTTTTCTAAGTTGACTGACAATAAAAGCATCATCTGTTGTATTATCTTTTAACGCAACAGCTCCTGCTGTAGTTGGCATGTTAGATGCGTTAATATTATCTTTTAACAAAATTGGCATACCGAAAATTGGATGTGGCGCAACTTCAAAATTACTCAAATCTGCTTGTTTAGCTTGATTAATAACGTCAGGATTAACTGCTATTACAGAATTTAAAGACAAGCTATTTTCTCTGTCATATTTTCTAATTCTGTATAAATAGAATTTAGTTAAACTTTCATAAGACAATTTACCTTCAGTAATATGTTGTTGTAGTGTTGGTATATCTTGATCTAAAACCAAAGGTTTTAAAGCGTTGTAGTTTTCTTCCGTAAAAGCGCTTAGTTGTGTCTCTAAGTTTTTCCAGATATTTGATTTTGTAAGATGTTTAGAATCTAATATCTTGAATTCTCTAAAGTCTTTGGTAGAAATAGCGCTTAACTCATCAGAAGCTTCACTTTTATTAGTTGTATTGTCTTGTGATTTTTTCTCTTCGGAAGGTTTGCAACTTATAAGACATAACACAAGAAGAAATAAAGAAAGATATCGCATAATTTGAATTTTTACTAAAAATACGGAAAATTCAAATCAATCCTAATAGAAAAACAAAACGCATCAAAACAAATTGTTTTGATGCGTTTATGTATAAATCAACATTCTTAAGTTTACTATTCTATCAACTCTAAAGTTAAAATAAAATCACCTGAATAAGCTTCTACTTCACCTGATTGATTCATGAAATTTCCTATGAAATTAAGTGGTCCATATTCATATAATACATTTGGATCATATGATGTTACAATGGTTTGACTATTATCACTTAGTTCTCCGTTTAATAATATAAAACCATTATCAAATATAATATTAGACTCACTTAATCTATAGGGTAAAGGTGCGCTAGAAAGAGCTCCTGTCCAAGACGTTTGCTGCCCATTCACAACATTAAAATCAGGCCAATCATACCAAGGATAATAAGCTGTTCCGTCTGGCAAAAACTTCATTATCATTCTTAACAGTACACTTCTATCTGGAGTTAATTCAGATAATAAATCTGTACTAAACACACCATCTCCATTGAGATCCATATTAGATTCTACCTCGAAAGCAACAACTCTATAGCTCCTGTTTTCAAGAGTAAACGATTCATTGTCATCATCAGAATTACAAGAACAAAGAATAATGAGTGAAAGAAATAATAATAAATTTTTCATAGCTTTTTTTTATAAAGAAAAAAAAACAGCCACATAACCAAATTTATGAACAAAAAAAACGCATCAAAACAAATTGTTTTGATGCGTTTATATTACTATTGTTGCAAAATATTTTATTAATTATCTTTTTAATCAATTTGAATTAACCATCTAACTTTTTAACTATGAGATTCCTTTTTCACTGAAATAAATTCAGCACAAGTCAAAAGAATTCATTAATTAAAAAAAGAATCTACAAACTCATACTTATTAAAAACTTGAAGATCTTCTATACCTTCTCCTACTCCAATATATTTTACTGGGATTTGAAATTGATCACTAATACCAATTACAACACCTCCTTTTGCAGTACCATCAAGTTTAGTAACTGCTAGTGTTGTAACCTCTGTTGCTGCTGTAAACTGTTTAGCTTGCTCAAATGCATTTTGACCTGTAGAACCATCTAAAACTAATAAGACGTCGTGTGGTGCATCGTTAATTACTTTTTGCATGACACGCTTTACTTTGGTTAACTCGTTCATTAAATTAACCTTATTATGCAAACGTCCTGCTGTATCTATAATAATTACATCTGCGTCTTGGTTAACTCCAGATTCTAAAGCATCAAACGCAACACTTGCTGGATCGCTTCCCATATCTTGTCTTACCATAGGTACGTCTACACGATCTGCCCAAACTTGTAATTGGTCTATTGCTGCTGCACGAAACGTATCTGCTGCACCAAGTACAACTTTTAAACCTTGCTTTTTAAATTGATAAGCTAATTTACCTATGGTAGTGGTTTTACCCACTCCGTTTACACCAACCACCATTAAAACGTATGGTGTTTTTGTACCATCTTCTTGTTTTGGTAATTGCGGAATTACATATTCGGTATCTTCACCAGAATTAGTTTCGCTTAACAATCCTGCAATTTCTTCGCGAAGTATTTTATTAAGTTCGTCAGTCCCTAAATACTTGTCTTTTGACACACGTGCTTCTATACGTTTTATAATTTTTAATGTAGTATCTACTCCTACATCACTAGATACTAAGACTTCTTCTAAATTATCAAGTACATCATCATCTACTTTAGACTTTCCTGCTACTGCTTTACTTAGCTTTCCTAAAAAGCTAGTACTTGTTTTTTCTAATCCTTTGTCTAAGGTTTCTTTTTTTTCTGAAGAGAATATTTTTTTAAAAAAACTCATTCTATATTATTGATTTATATGATTTAATTAGAGCAATTTCCTTGCCTTTATAACTAAACTGAAAAATTGTCACTAATCTTTAAAACAAATATAATATTTATAAAAAACAAAAGCAGCTTTCAAATGTTATGAAAGCTGCTTTTTAAATTATAAAAAGAGGTTAAGTCTTATTTTTTTAACCAATCTTTTACTAAATCAGGTGCCATGATTGACTCTACAAACATGTAGGCTCCTGTTTTTGGAGATCTTACCATTTTTATAGCTTTAGATAATCTTTTTGATGATGTCTGTAAAGACGCTACGGTTTTCTTTGCCATGACTTTATGCTTTTAGTTTCTTAATTATAATTAAGAAAAAATTATTTAATTTCTTTATGAACTGTCATACGCTTAAGGATAGAATTAAATTTTTTAATCTCCATTCTATCTGGCGTATTCTTTTTATTTTTTGTTGTAATGTATCTAGAAGTTCCTGGTTGACCAGACTCTTTGTGCTCTGTGCACTCTAAAATTACTTGTACTCTATTACCTCTCTTTGCCATCTTTATATGCTTTGTTATCTATTGGCTAAATTATTTGATAAATCCGTTTGCTTTTGCTCTTTTTATAGAAGCAGCGATACCAATTTTATTAATTGTTTTTAATGCAGAAGTAGATACTTTTAATGTTACCCACTTATCTTCTTCAGGAAGATAAAAACGCTTTTTGATTAAATTTACTTCAAATCTACGTTTAGTTCTATTCTTTGCGTGAGACACGTTGTTTCCAACCATTGCCTTCTTTCCTGTAAGCTCACAAACTCTTGACATTACTTTATAACTTTAAATTATGTTATTAAAATCGAGGTGCAAATATACTAATATTTTACTATATGACAATAGCTAAATAATTAATTTTTAAAAATTTCTTTTTGAAGTAATTCTAAAGCCTTATTTACAGTTTTATTTATAACGCGTTCTCTATGTTTTCCCATATTAAATTGACGTGCTATTACTCCGTTATCTGTTGCTATTGCTATATATACAGTTCCAACGTCTGCGTCAGAATCTCCTTTTGTTGGTCCTGCAATACCTGTTGTTGCTATTGCATAATCTACCTTCAATTTTCGCTTAACATTAACTGCCATAGCAGATGCTACTTCTGCACTGACTACAGAATGTGTGTTTATTAGGTCTTCTGACACTTCTAAAATGTCTATTTTGGTTTGTGTTGCATAACTAACAATTGCACCTTTAAAAAAAGCAGACGCTCCAGCATTTTTGGTAAATACCTCTGTCAGTTTTCCGCCTGTACAACTTTCGGCAATTGCTAATGTTTTATTTGTTAGTACAAGTTGTTTTCCTAAAATCTGTTCTAAAGAATTGTTATTATCCTCAAAACCAACAAATATATCTTGTATTAAAGGCAATACTTTTTGGACTTGGGCTTCTACTTCTGATTGTATTACAGCTTCATCTTCACCTTTTGTAGATAGCCTTAGTCTTACTCTACCTAAGCTAGGTAAGTAGGCTAGTTTGATGTGTTTTGGCAGGTTGTTTTCCCAATCTTCAATACGTTCTGCAATTGCACTTTCACCTAAACCATAGGTTAAAATAGTTTTGTGCAAAATATGTGGACGCTTGTATTTTTTTATTAACCTAGGAAGCACTTCATGCTCTATCAATGCTTTCATCTCATAAGGTACGCCTGGTAAAGAAATAAAAACCTTATTATCTTTTTCTATCCACATTCCTGGAGCAGTACCAAACCTATTAGTTAGTACTTCTGCTTTTGTAGGCACCAAAGCTTGTTTACGATTTAAATCTGAAATAGGTTGATTTATGTACGTCTTAAAAAGCGTCTCGACGTGTTTTAAAACCACATCGTTTTCCACTAATGTATCATTAAAATACGCTGCTAATGTATGTTTGGTAATATCATCTTTAGTAGGACCTAATCCTCCTGTAATAATAATGATATCAACATTATCTTCTGCTTCTGCAAATGCTTTTAAAAGATGTACTTTCTCGTCTTGAATAGAAGTTATTTGATAAACCGAGACACCAATACTGTTTAATGTTTTACCTATAAAAGCAGAATTAGTATCAACAATTTGACCAATTAAAATCTCATCACCTATGGTAATAATTTCGGCTTGCATTACAGATTAAAATCTTTAGTCATTTCTACGGTTGCATTTTCTACAGCATCTAAAACTATTTGAAGTTTATTAGATATATCCTTATCTGTTTGCTCCAATTTACCCCAATCTTGTAATTCTACTAGATCGTCTAAAACGCCAAGCTCAAACATATCTAAAGTAGGCTTCATTTTATGAGCAGTTTGATAGGTTAGCAAATAATTTTTGTTTTTTACCGCAATTTTAAGCACTTTAGCGTCGCCTGGTACTTCTTCTATAAAAGTGGTAACTAAAGCAACAATAAAGTCTTGATCATTATCAGCTAGTTCTTGAAGCCTATGTAGTTTATAATGTTTTTCCATATTTATTTTATGTTAATAGAAAATAATTCTTTATCTTCTATGTAACCTGTTAGTTTGTCGTTAGCAACTACCTTACCAACACCAGCAGGTGTGCCTGTAAATATAACATCTCCTATCTTTAAAGTAAAATATTTTGAGACATATTCGATTAACTCATCAATTTTCCAAAGCATTAGGTTAGTATTTGCAGATTGAACTACTTCGTTATTTTTTTTTAAGCTAAAATTGATAGCATTTAAATCTTCAAAATCTGATTTTGGTAACCAATTACCTATTACTGCTGCTCCATCAAATGACTTTGCTTTTTCCCATGGTAATCCTTTTTCTTTTAGTTGCTTTTGTAAATCTCGAGCAGTAAAATCTATTCCTAAACCAATTTCGTTATAATATCTATGAGCAAACTTCTTGTCTATGTGTTTACCTAGTTTAGTGATTTTGATTAAAACTTCTACTTCGTGATGAACATCATTAGAAAAATCTGGAATAAAAAACGGTTGTTTTTTTAACAAAACAGCATTATCTGCTTTTATAAACACTACTGGATCTGTAGGTTTTTCGTTTTCTAACTCTTTGATGTGGTCGGTATAATTACGACCTATGCAGATTAACTTCATATTTTTTTTTAGAATAAAGAGTAAAGACCGTTTCGCTTGAAGGAACAAGACTAATAGACTTGTGTTTATGTCATATTTAACAGACATGTAATTCTTGACTCTGATTTTTTTGTTGTTTTTAAAACTTATTATTTAACGCTCTTAACTTTATTGCAGTTAATACTTTTTTAGTGTATAGAGGAAAGTCTGCATTAAGCAACCAACCAAAATAACCAGGTTCTTTTTCTAATACTTCTGTTACTAGTTTCCCTTTGTGCTTACCAAAAGCGAAACATTCTTCTCCTTCTTTAGTGTAGGATAAAAAACCAGCAAAATCAGCAAACTTTTTATGTGCGCTAAAATCGGCTAAAAACTTAGTGTTATTTTCCAATTCGTCATAACGCTCTAATTGCGCTTCTAAAACTTCGAATGTTGCTAAGGTGTCAGCTTCAGCTGTATGTGCGTTTTCTAAAGTTTTATCGCAGTAAAATTTGTAAGCTGCTCCAAGTGTACGTTTTTCCATTTTATGAAAAATAGTTTGCACATCTACAGCTACTCGGTTTTTCATATCAAAATCAAGCTCTGCACGCAACATCTCTTCAGCTAAAAGCGGAATATCAAAACGGTTAGAGTTAAAACCAGCCAAATCTGCATCCTTAATCATAGCGTTAATCTGTGGTGCTAATTCTTTAAAAGTAGGCTCATTTGCTACTTTCTCATCAGTAATACCATGTATTTCTGACACAAATGGTGGAATTGGCATTTCTGGATTTATCAACCATGTTTTGCTTTCTTTATTTCCGTTAGGAAACACTTTTAATATAGAAATTTCTACTACTCTATCGTTAGTTATATTGATTCCTGTTGTTTCTAAATCGAAAAAACAGATAGGTTTTGTTAAGTTTAATGACATGTATTTTAGTTTATATCCAGTTTACTAAATTCTGGTATGGTTTATGCAAATATAATTCTATTATATTACTTTTGTTTTTTTATACTTTTAAGATGCGTTTGAACAAAACGCAGTATTTCAAAATTTAAAAAAAAATTTTATTAAAGAAATTAAAATATGATAAAAAGGTATTTCTTACTGTTATTAATTACGATTCTTAGTTTTCAAACTTATGCTCAAAACGACCATAAACATGTAAAGCTTTCAGAACAAATTAAAGGAAAACGTTACGAGTTGTTTATAGAAAACACAGACTCTATATCTTATGATATCTTTTTAAAAGTCGAAACTGATGATTTTAGACGTAGTAGCAAGCGTCCAATATTACAAACCATAAAAGGCAACTCTAAAGTAAAAGTATTGACTATGGTTATACTTAACGGAAAAGAAGGTAAATACAATTACATTTTAGTTGTTAACGAAATATCTTACGCATTAGAACTAGACAAAGATTTTGAAATTATAGCATTTAAATTAGATCGCGAAATCAAGAGTAAAAATGTAATTTTATACACTAAAGATGATTGTACTATTTGCCCAGATGCTAAGCGCATACTAACCAAAAACAAGATTGGTTATACCGAATACAATTTAGATAAAGACACTTCAAACTACGAGAAAATTATTAAAGAATTTAAAACCATTAAACCTAAAAGTAAGTTTAACCACATCCCAATTATAAAAATTGAAGACACACTTTATAATGAAATTGTTACTTTAGAAGATTTTATTACTGCTTTAAGGGATGGATTTAATTAATAAGTTGACTTTATCAAAAAAAAGGCGACCTTCGTTTAATCTCGAAATTTAGGGAATAAAAACACTGACAATAGTTTTAAGACATGAAAATAAAAATTCTAAAATCAAATATTCAACTTGAAAACGACAGCGTCTTACTTCTTCCTTTTACCGATGAAAGAAATGAAGAACTTAAAGACATTATATTCGATAAAGAAATTTGGGAGTTTATGGGATCTAACATAAATAATGAACAAGGTTTAAAAAACTACATAGCAAAAACCATTAAGGACAAAAACAACCGTCTTTGTTATCCTTTTTTAATTATCGATAAAGAGACTAATAAAGTTGCAGGTTGCACAAGATACGGAAACGTAGATGCTGCAAATAAAAAATGTGAGATTGGTTGGACTTGGTTTGGAACAGATTTTCAAGGCACAGGACTAAACAAAGCTGCTAAGCATGAATTATTACAATTTGGGTTTGAAACTATTGGCTTTAAAAGAATACAGTTTAGTATTGATAGCAAAAACATAAAAGCACAAAGAGCTATAGAAAAATTAGGCGCACAAAA
Source organism: Olleya sp. (assembly GCA_023300575.1). Lineage (GTDB taxonomy): Bacteria > Bacteroidota > Bacteroidia > Flavobacteriales > Flavobacteriaceae > Olleya. The sequence goes on along the minus strand of JALZUT010000185.1, from coordinate 330 downwards.
AGAAGGTGTTTTTAGAAATAATAACGTCGCGCCAAGTGGAGACAGCAGAACCGACATTTATTATAGCATAATAAAAGACGAATGGCAGGCTTTAAAAGATGAAATTTTTCCAGAGTTTTTAGTTTACTAAGAATACGTATATCATTAAATACATAAAAAAAGCACAGTTTTAATACTGTGCTTTTTGCTTTTCTATCTTTCATTTTATGATTGAGATTCCTTAATTAAATTCTTCGCTATCGCTCTGAATGACATAATAAAGGAATTAGTTAAATCTCACGATTAACATCCCAAGCTTCTAAATAATCTTTTACTGCCTTAACAAACTGT
>JALZUT010000184.1 GCA_023300575.1 Olleya sp. | reverse complement strand
ACACACGCTCTTGTCGCTTTAAGAGCTTTGCGTTTACTACGTGTTTTCAGAATTTTAAAACTAGCTCGTTACCTTGGTGCTTCTAATATTTTAGTAACAGCTATAAAAGCAAGTCGTACTAAGATAGCAGTGTTTTTATTTGCTGTTGTTATTTTATCTATCATTTTGGGTACTATTATGTACATTGTAGAAGGCGAAGAAAATGGGTTTACCAACATCCCAAAAAGTGTCTATTGGTGTATTGTAACTTTAACAACCGTAGGGTATGGTGACATAGCGCCTCAAACACCTTTAGGACAATTTATAGCGTCTATTGTTATGGTTTTAGGTTACGGTATAATTGCAGTTCCTACTGGTATTGTAACATCAGAATTAGCTAAAAATTCTGAAGAAGAAATAGACACAAATACACAAGCTTGTCCTAATTGTACTATAGAAAACCATAAAGACAATGCTGAGTTTTGCTACAATTGCGCCCATAAACTTAATCCTTAATTAGCACAATTTGAGCGCTACTACTAAATACCTTATTTCTATTGTTGGTCCAACAGCTATTGGTAAAACTGCACTTAGTGTTAAACTAGCTAATTGTTTTAATACCGAAATCATTTCAGCAGATTCAAGACAGTTTTTTAAAGAAATGAGCATAGGTACTGCTTCTCCTTCAGAAGACGAACTTACAGCTGCTAAACACCATTTTATACATCATAAATCTGTAACAGAAGACTATAACGTTGGTGCTTTTGAAAAAGACGCCATAAAACGTTTAGAAGTGCTTCATAAAACTAATGACATTGCTATTATGGTTGGTGGTTCTGGTTTGTATGTGGACGCAGTTACAAAGGGATTAGACTATTTTCCAGAAGTAGATAAAAGTATTAGAACACAACTTAATAATCAATTAGAAAACGAGGGCATAGAGGCGCTTCAGCTTCAATTAAAAAAGTTGGATGCTGTTGCTTATAAAACTATTGCTATAGATAATCCGCATCGTGTCATTCGTGCTTTAGAAATTTGTATTGGTAGTGGTCAACCCTATTCTTCCTTTTTGAATAAAAACAAAAACAAAAGACCATTTACAACAATTACCATTGGTTTAGAAGCCGATAGACCTATAATTTACGAGCGCATCAACCAACGTGTGTACACTATGATTGAAAACGGATTAGCTGACGAAGTCAAAACACTACTCCCATTTAAAGATTTAAACAGCCTAAATACTGTTGGATATAAAGAGATTTTTAATTATTTAGATGAAGAATGGTCGTTGGACTTTGCAATTTCTGAAATACAAAAAAATTCTAGGCGATTTGCCAAAAGACAATTGACTTGGTTTAGAAAAGACACTGAAACTATTTGGTTTGATTACAAAACAGATGTAAATAAAATTATTACGACATTAGAATCTAAAATGAAACGGTTTTTATAAAAGACCTGCAATATCAAAAATAGATTTGGTGAAAACACAAAACCGCTTATAAAATTATTATTTCGAATCTAATAAACAAAATGGTTATTGAAACCTTCCTTATTGCTATTGTTTATTAGTTTTAAAGCAGACCAATTAGAGTCGCTTAATCTTATTTTTGGAAAAGAGAATATCTCTAATTTTTCTGGAAAAAATAAATTTACAGAGCCTATAAGTTAGTATTATGAAACAAGTCATTTTAAATCCTTTGTAGCAAACACAATTTTAGATTCAATTTATTAAATAAAAAAATCCAACTTAAAAGTTGGATTTTATATAATAAAATAAAGGTACAGATATTACACTCCTTGGTTAACCACTAACCTGAAGCCTTCACCATGTATATTTAAAATTTCAACATTAGGATCTAGTTTTAGATACTTTCTTAGTTTAGCTATGTAAACATCCATACTTCTAGACGTAAAATAATTATCGTCTCTCCATATTTTTGTTAAAGCTAATTCACGAGGCATCAAATCGTTTTCATGTAATGCTAACATACGTAATAACTCGTTTTCTTTAGGAGATAATTTAACTTGATCACCTCCATTGTAAGTTAAAAACCTAAGTTTAGAATTAAGATCAAAACCACCTATCTTAAATTCAAATTGTTTACTATCCGCAACAGTATCGTTTGCTTTACGTTGTATGATGGCTTTAATTTTCATTAATAAAACTTCACTATCAAAAGGTTTGTTAAGATAATCATCTGCTCCAACTTTATAGCCTTTAAGTACGTCTTCTTTCATTGCCTTAGCAGTTAAGAATACAATTGGTATATCAGCATTTTTATCTCTAATTTCTTTAGCTAATGTAAATCCGTCTTTATAAGGCATCATGACATCTAAAATACAAAGGTCAAAATCACCACGTTTAAACTTTTCGAAGCCTTCCATACCATTTTTGGCATGTGTTACTTCATAATCATTCATTGCTAAATAATCTTTTAAAACAGTTCCAAAATTTGGATCGTCTTCTACTAATAATATCTTTTTTAGTTGTTCATCCATAATATTACGATATTAATGGAAGCTTAATTATAAATGTGCTTCCTTTTTCTTTTTCACTTTCTACTGATACATGACCTTGATGGTCTTCCACTATTCTTTTAACGTAAGCTAAGCCTAAACCATGACCTTTTACGTTATGAATGTTTCCGGTATGTTCTCTGTAAAATTTCTCAAAAACGCGTTTTTGAGCCACTTTACTCATACCACTTCCATTATCTTTTATTCGTACTAAAATATTATTACCGACTAACTCTGTTGACACAATAACTTTTGGTACTTCTGGCGAATACTTTATTGCATTATCCAGAATATTTACTAATACATTTGTAAAGTGTGTTTCATTTGCTAAAACCGAAGATTTTTCTGCATTAAGGTTTATTTCTATGCTTCCACCTCTATCCTCTATTATTAACTCAACATGAGAAACAGCGTCTTCTACTAAGTCGTGCAACTTAACTCGTTCCTTACTAATATTTAGCTCATTTTTTTCAAGTTTAGATATTCTAAGCACATTTTCTACTTGCGCATGCATACGTTTATTTTCTTCTTTAATCATACCTAAATAACGTAAAACCTTTTCTTTATCATCAATAATTTTTGGGTTTTTTATAGAATCTAAAGCCAAATTAATAGTTGCTATTGGTGTTTTAAATTCATGGGTCATATTATTAATAAAGTCTGTTTTTATTTGCGATATCTGACGTTGTTTTATTAATTGAAACAATGCACTAGAATATGCTATTATTATAACTAACGTAAAAATAATTGACAATGATAGCATCTTCAAAATAGAAGAAAAAATAAACCTTTTACGTTCCGGAAAATTCACTAAAAGTCTGTAATTACTTTTGTCATTTTCATTATAAAAAATAGGTACACCTATGGTAACATTGTTTTTTAGTTCAAAATTATCGCTTTTAACTTTTGTAGATAAATCATTACTATAAATAGCAAACTCATAATCTATGTTTATATCGTCTTCTAAAAATTTTAAAGTCAAAAGACGGTCTATTTCTTCTTTTGTTGCACGTTTATGCAATGGTATCCGGTGCGCAAATGCCTCATAATAATTATCTAATAAAATTTCGTTACGACTCATTTTAGAAATTTCATCCAACATCCCATTAAGGTTTTGGGTACCATCTAAACTAGATGTACCAATGACCTTTGTTTCTTTTTCGCTTAAAATGCGTCTTACATTTACACTATCTAAACCTATGTCAAAGAGCGGTGAGGATACTTTGTAATTCTCCTCAAGTATTCCATTTCTATATATTATTTTTTCGTTAGAATTTTCATCTTCTAATTCTATATAAAAATTAATAACTGCTGTGGTATCTACTTTACTTCCACCATCTTCAATATTTTTAATTAATATATTGTACTGCTCATTTCTTTCTCTTTTTTCAACTGCGTTGGATACGTAACTTAATGCTTTTTTAACATTAAAATTAAAGCGATCTTCTGTGTTTTGAAGGGAATTATTAATGTAATATGCTTGAACTAAGCTAATCCCAATTAAAGAAAGGCTCATCAAAACGACCAATACAAGAAAAATCCTTTTATTCATCATGTAAAATTAAGATTTTACCATTTAGCAATCATTTCATTTAACCTTACATTAACAAAAACGTTAAATTTTAAAGATTTGTTATTTTATCTAACAGTTTTTTATGGATTTCTATAACTTGTAGTTTAGTATTTTCTAAATCAATATTAGTAATAACAAAATCCGAAAGTAATGTTTTTTTATCATCAGACCACTGGTTATTTATTATAGCTTTTACTTTTTTTGAAGAAGAATTATCTCGCTCTATAACTCTATTAATTCTAGTGTTTTCTGGTGCAATTACTGTAATGATATAGTTGTATTTTTTGTAGCTTTCGTTTTCAAAAATGATAGCTGATTCGCTAATTACGTAGGGCGAATTTTGTTTTTTAACCCAATTTTCAAAATGCTTGGCTACTTTTGGATGTACTATTGCATTGATTTTTTTTAATACTATTTTATCATTAAAAATCTGTTGTGCAATAAAAGGTTTATTTAAAACACCTTCTAAATAAGCAGCATTTCCAAAAAGCTGAGTAAGTTTACGTTTAATGATTTTAGAACGGTTCATTAATGCTTTGGCTTCTGTATCTGCAATATATACAGGGACACCTAAGTCTTCAAAAAAACCAGTTACTGTAGTTTTTCCGCTACCAATTCCACCTGTTAAACCTATTGTTTTGGGTATCATTCTGTTATTACAAATTCTATTTTTTGTTGCTGAATCCTTGCATTAACAATAGATTTAGGCTGTTTAATTAATGAAGGTATTAAAAATGAATTAGACTTAGAGGTTTCAAAATTACAAATTACCTTAAAATCTTGTTTAGAAATGTTTTTATAATTCTCTAAACTTGTAGCATAACGTATCGTTACTTCTTTAGGAAAATAATTAACTTTAAATCCATTTGGGACATTAGTTACTGTTATTGGTACACTAACGATACCTTCAGTAAATTTTGAAACTTTGAATTGTAATTTAACTTGTTTTGTATTTAGCTTTATCTCAGAATTTAAACTGTCTAACTTAAGATTTACAATACTATTGACGTTTGTTTTTAAATTATCAAAAATTATATTTTTTGTTGTTATGCTTTTTACTTCTTGTAATAATGAAGCGGGTCCAATAAGTTTTACAGAATCTGGTTGTATTTTAATGGTTTGCAAACTATTAAAACCTTGACTATAATTGATATTAGCATCAAGTCTAACAGGTACAAATTTAACTGCATTGACATCAAATTTAAAAAGCAATGTATCTGGATTTATGCTTTTAATATTTTCATCTTTATTAAATTGTTCATTTATGGTAGAAAACCCTTTGGCATTAGACCATATAAAAACAGAATCTCTTTTAGTAACATCTGTATTAAAATCCACTTCTAGTTCTGGACGATTAAATGCATAATTTAACCAATTAAAGCCATGCGTTTCTAAAGTAATTTTAAATGTGTTTTCTTTTTTATTAAGCAAAACATATCTGTCATTTATATTGATAGGTGTAATTTCAAAATTTATAGTTCCTGTATAATTTTTTGACAGTTTAGTTAGAATTAAAATAGTAAAAGCTAAAACAATAAATAACAGAAACACATTTAGTTTTTTATTACTTATTAGGTTTTTTATTTTAAACGTTACACTTTTCATAAGTTAGTTTTTAAAAAATAAATTAGGGAAAAGTTGTGCTGCTTTTTTATTACTAAATGCTAATATAATTGTAGATTTTAAAAACCCAAAACCATAACCAAAAAACTGAATAATTATGGCTACTAAAGCCTGAATGGCTACCATTACATTTTTAGTTTTTACTAATGCTAAAACTAAAGTTAAAACAAAATAAGTAGTAAATAAAAGTATTGGCCAATATATTTTAAAAACCAATAAGGTTGCTGCTATTAATAAACCAATACTAAACAGTGTAGGAAACCAATAGGTTACTTTTTTAGTCTGTGGATGCCATTTGTTTAGAATTGGTCTTACAGCTCCAAATTTATACACCTGTTTGTAAAATTTAGACCAAGAAATACGTCGTTTATGATAGACAAATGCATCTGGAACTAATTTAGTTTTAAAATCCAAATCCCATAGTCTAATTGACAAATCTGGATCTTCTCCTGGGTGAATGTTACTAAACCCTTTTGTTACTAAAAATCCTTTCTTAGACAAGCCCATATTAAAACTTCTAGGTTGAAATTTGTTAACACTATTTTTATGGCCTCTAATACCTCCTGTGGTTAAAAAAGAGGTCATACTAAAGTTAATGGCTTTTTGAAGATTAGAAAAAGAAGTATCTGCAGCATCAGGACCACCAAAACAATCTACATACTGAGTTGTTAAACTTTTAATAACTTCATTAAGATATTGATTAGGTAAAATACAGTCACTATCTAAAATAATAAAGTAGTTACCTTTTGCTTTATACATACCAAAATTACGCGAATCTCCAGGACCAGAATTAGGCTTAAAATAGTAAGAAATGTTAAGTGTGTTACTGTATCTTTTTACAACAGCTTTTGATGTTAAATTAGAGCCATCCTCTACAATAACAATTTCATAATCATGATTACCATCTAAATTAGAAAAACTCTCTAAAAGCTCCTCTATTTCATTTGGTCGATTATAAACAGGTATTATAAAAGAAAAGTGTAATTGCATATCACAAATGTAAGTTATACCAGTTACTATTTGAAATTACTGAAAAAGAAAATAATGATTTTTTTTATATATGAATTTGAAAAATAAAATATTAGTTATAGTTTCTTTTTAATTGAAACAAAAAGTAAAAAGGCAGGTTTTATTGTAATAGTTTAAAATACTACTTGGTAGTATAGCATAAAAAAAGCCACCTAAAAAGGTGGCTTTTAAATATAATT
>JALZUT010000183.1 GCA_023300575.1 Olleya sp. | reverse complement strand
TTTGTCCAAGTCTTATTTTGTGCAAAAGTCATATTAACTATGCACAGTAAAAAAAACAGCGTTAAGCATTGTGATTTTAATTTCATTTTATTGATTTTACAAATTCGACGTTAAACTTAACCAATTTCTATTAAAAAACAGAATTAACATTATTATTTAACAATAAATTTACGTCTTATACTAGTTTATTAACATTACCTTTTGTTAAGAAATAAAAAGTAATTCGTAAATAACTTAAAAGTCAATTGATTTTATTCAATTGGCTTTTTTACTTTTGTGTTATAATAACTTGTCATTGAAAACTAATTTAAAACAATATTCTGTATTAACAATTGGCACCTTTGATGGTGTCCATGTTGGACATCAAAAAATAATAAATCGTTTAGTAGAAGTTGCATCTACTAAAGGGTTAAACCCTTCATTATTGACGTTTTTTCCACATCCAAGAATGGTATTACAAAAAGATGCAGATATCAAGCTTATAAATACTATTAAAGAAAAGGAACTAATTCTAAAACAATTTGGTATCACTAATTTAGTAGTTAAAAAGTTTACTAAAGCATTTTCTAGATTGTCTGCAGAAGCATTTGTAAAAGATATTTTGGCTGATCAACTTAAAGCCAAACACATTATTATTGGATATGATCATCATTTTGGTCGTAATAGAAATGCTAATATTGACGACTTAAAACAATTTGGAAAGCAGTTTGATTTTGATGTAGAAGAGATATCTATGCAAGATATTAATGATGTAGCAATAAGCTCTACAAAAATAAGGAATGCTTTATTAGAAGGCAATATTAAAACTGCAAACATCTATTTAGGTTATAATTTTATGTTGACTGGCTCTATTGTTAAAGGAAAAGGTTTAGGTAAAACCATCCAATACCCTACTGCTAATTTACATATAAAGGAAACCTATAAACTAATACCAAAAAAAGGGGTCTACATTGTAAAAGCTAAAATAGAAGACACATTTGAGTTTGGGATTATGAATATTGGAACTAATCCAACTGTTAATGGTAAGTTACAAACTATAGAAACACATTTTTTTAATTATAACAATTCTCTTTATGGTAAAGATCTAAGCATTCAATTATTGCAAAGACTTAGGGATGAGCAAAAATTTGAAAACTTAGACGCATTAAAAACCCAATTAAACCAAGACAAAAAACAAGCGCAAGCTTTTTTAAAACAACATGCTTAATCAATTTCTTTTTAAACAAATAGACAATAGTTCTTTACTAGTTTTTAGGATTATTTTTGGATTACTATGTTTTTTAGAGTCGGTTGGCGCCATTTTTACTGGTTGGGTAGACTATACTTTAATTGATCCTAAATTTACTTTCAATTTTATTGGTTTAGATTTTATACAGCCACTTCCTGGTAATTGGATGTATCTCTATTATACTGTTATGGGTGTCTTTGGACTGTTTATAATGCTTGGTTATAAGTACAAAGCAAGTGTTATCGCATTTACACTAATGTGGACTAGTACTTATTTAATGCAAAAAGCATCCTACAACAACCACTATTACCTGTTGATTTTACTCAGTAGTATTATGGCATTTTTACCTGCAAACAAATACGCGTCTTTAGATGCCAAACTAAACCCAAGTATTAAAAAAATAGCAATGCCTAGTTGGTGTAAGTGGGTATTTGTTATTCAGCTTTTTATATTGTATACCTATGGTTCAATTGCAAAAATGTATCCAGATTGGTTAGACTTAACTGTTCCTAAAAATCTTATGCTAGCGAAAGCTAATTACCCGATTATTGGCGAAGCGTTGCAGCATTGGCTGGTACCGTATTTAGTAGGTTACGGTGGTATTTTATATGATGGGTTAATTATCCCTTTATTACTTTTTAAACCAACTAGAAAACTTGCATTTTTGGGTTCTATCTTTTTCCATTTATTTAATTCTATTGTATTTGGTGTTGGAATCTTTCCTTATTTGGCATTAGCGTTTTCTTTGTTCTTTTTTGAACCAAAAATAATTCGAAACATCTTTTTAAAGAAGAAAACTTTTTACGATAAAGCCGAAGTCAAACCTCAAACCTACAAACCTATTTTAATAGGCATTACTAGTGTTTATTTTATTATTCAAATTATCTTACCTATTAGACAACATGCTATAGACGATAATGTCCTTTGGACAGAAGAAGGTCATAGACTCTCTTGGCGTATGATGTTGCGCTCTAAATCCGGTATAGCGACCTATAAAGTTGTAGATAAAAACACAAACAAAACAACTAAAGTTAATTTGGATGACTACTTATCTAAAAAACAAAAGCGAATGATTGCCACAAAACCAGACGTTATTTGGCAATTTTGTCAACATTTAAAAGCAGAATACAAAGCTAAAGGACAAGATGTTTCTGTATTTGTTGATTGTAAAATTAGTGTTAATGGTAGACCTTATAAAACATTAGTAAATCCAAAAATAGACATTGCTGCTGTTAAATGGAATACCTTTAGCCATAGCGAATGGTTATTACCATCTCAATTAGATAAATAATTTATTTTTAGCTACACAAAATCTTACTACTTTTACAACTTATTATTTAAAGTTTCAATTTGCGTTAAGGATTGAAGTGGCATCCTTTTTTTGCTGCCATATATGGCAAAAAAAGATATAACGAAAAGCCTGACCCTTGTGGTAACGCCAAAACAAAAAAACATGTTACAAGTACCATTTATTAGAGAAAATAAAGAAGCAGTAATTGCAGGATTAGCAAAAAGAAATTTTGAGGCTACTGCTATTGTAGACGAAGTTATCTTTGCTGACGAAGCAAGAAAAGCGACACAAACAGAATTAGATAATACAAAAGCAGAAGCTAATGCTATTTCTAAACAAATTGGAGAATTGTACAAATCTGGAAAGGCTACTGAAGCTAACATTTTGAAAGCGAAAATAAGTGTTTTAAAAGAGGCTGAAAAAATAAAACAAGAACAATTAAACGCTACTAAAGAGGCGTTAATTAAGTTATTATATCAAATCCCTAATGTGCCACATCAATCTGTACCTGCAGGAAATAGTGAGGCAGATAACGAAGAGATTTTTAATGAAGGTGATGTGCCAAAATTATACGATGGTGCGCAACCACATTGGGAATTAGCTAAAAAATACGATATTATTGATTTTGAATTAGGTAATAAAATTGCTGGTGCTGGGTTTCCTGTTTATAAGGGTAAAGGTGCGCGTTTACAACGTGCTTTAATCGCTTATTTTTTAGATAAAAATACTGAAGCTGGTTATACTGAATACCAATTACCGCTTTTAGTAAATGAAGCGTCTTGTTATGGTACTGGACAATTACCAGATAAAGAAGGACAGATGTATCACGACTCTCGTGATGACCTTTATTTAATTCCTACTGCAGAAGTACCAGGTACTAATGTGTTTAGAAATGTACTTTTAAATGAAAACGAATTACCTGTTAGCATAACTGGTTACACACCTTGCTTTAGACGTGAAGCTGGAAGTTATGGTGCACATGTACGTGGTTTAAATAGATTGCACCAGTTTGATAAAGTAGAAATTATTCGTGTAGAACATCCTGATAATTCATACCACGCTTTTGATGGTATGATAGAGCATGTAAAAGGAATTTTACGCGAGCTAAAATTACCTTACAGAATTTTACGTTTGTGTGGTGGAGATACGGGGTTTCCGGCTGCTATGACTTATGACTTCGAATTGTTTTCTACTGCTCAGGACCGTTGGCTAGAGATTTCTAGTGTGTCTAATTTTGAAACTTATCAAGCCAGTCGTTTAAAGTTACGCTTTAAAAATAGTAATGGTAAAAATGAATTGGCTCATACCCTAAATGGAAGCGCTCTTGCACTTCCTAGAGTTTTAGCTGGTATCTTAGAAAATTACCAAACCGAAAAAGGTATTAAAATACCAGACGCATTGGTGCCTTACACAGGTTTTGACTACATCAATTAGAACTTTTTAATAAGAATACACACCTGTTTATTTTATAAAAAACACTACAAAGTGTTAAAAAACACGTTGTTTAACGAAAATATTTTATTATATCATACTAAATATGCTTCTTTGGCTTGACAAAACAACCTACTTAGTTACAAAACTATCGCAGGACACACATTATTTATAGTTTTATAAATTGTAATGGTGAAAGTTTTAGA
>JALZUT010000182.1 GCA_023300575.1 Olleya sp. | reverse complement strand
ATGCGTGTAAGTAGTCTAACCGATTTAATTTTGCAAAAATTACTTAGAGTAAAGCAAATAGAGGACAATTCCGGAAAAACAATTGTTAGCGAAGGAATAGATGCTAATTATCAAGACATGATTAATTATGCGGTTTTTGCGATGATTCATTTAACGGAAACGGAGTAAATATTAACTAAAAAACAGATTCCTGCCTACGCAGGAATGACAGAAAATTATGAAATACTTAGTAGGCTTTTTAAGAATATTTGTTGGAATTTTCTTCATTATTTCAGGATTTATAAAGTTGAACGACCCAATAGGGTTTGCTTTTAAATTAGAAGAATATTTTGGCGTAACCGTTTTAGATTTGCCATTTTTGATGCCTTATGCGTTAGGGATTTCAATAATTGTTGTGGTTTTAGAAGTGCTTTTAGGTGTCTTTTTAATCATTGGATACAAGCCTAAATTTACAGTTTGGAGTCTCTTGTTGATGATTGTCTTTTTCACCTTCCTAACCTTTTATTCTGCTTATTATGATAAAGTAAAAGATTGTGGATGCTTTGGTGATGCCATGAAAATGGATCCTTGGGAAAGCTTTGGTAAAGACGTTGTCTTGCTAGTTTTGATCTTGATTATTTTCTTTGGTATCAAACACATTAAACCTTTCTTTGGTAAATTAACAACTACAATCTTATCGCTTTTAAGCTTTATTGCTTGCTTAGGTTTTGCTTATCATGTATTAATGCATTTGCCTTCAATAGATTTTAGACCCTATAAAATTGCTGATAATATTACCGCAAATATGATTATTCCAGAAGATGCACCACAAGCAGTTACCGAGTATACGTGGACGTTTGATGAAAACGGAAAAAATGTAGAATATTTGACAAACGGAAGTTACCCTAACTCTACAGGTAAATATGTTGGTGTAGAAACTAGGATTATAGATGAAGGTTACGAGGCGCCAATTCATGATTTTTCAATCGAAAAAGAGGGCGAAGATTATACCGAAGATATTTTAAACAGAGACCATGTATTACTTGTTGTAAACTACAATTTAGCAAAAGCTGCAACCGAAGGTTTAAAAGTTATTAAAGTAGTAACAGATAAAGCAATTGCTAACGGTTACGATGTGGTTGGTTTAACAGCATCTGGGTCAGAGGAATTAAATCAATATAAAGCAAGTTTTAATCTAAATTACGATTACTACTTTTGTGACGAAACAGCATTAAAAACAATAATACGTGCAAATCCAGGGATTTTAAAATTAGAAAAAGGAACCATTATCCAAAAATTACATTGGAATGATATTGAGCAGTTAGAATTGCCAAAGGTTGAACGAGTAGAACCAAAAGTTGTAGATGATGGAATTGCTCATTTAATTGATGATAAGATTTTAAATTCTGAAGATGCTGAAGCTTTAAAATTAGAGGAAGAACAAATTGAAGAAATGTTTGTCTATAAAGATAAATCTGTAGCTAAAACTATGCTAGATTCTATAAACGCTGAAACTGGTAAAAACTACACTAGCATAGTAAAAATAACAACAAAGAAATCAGAATAACATCATTTCTAGTGATTTATGAGGAGTAAATAAATTGTATAGAGAAATTATATTAAACTTAAATGCCTATTGTTTGGTAAGTATCAAAGCAAATCAATAGAAACCAAATAACAAAATAAACTGTTTAAATACTTCCTAAATAAAACCAGTTACGCATTACTCACTTTATTTGGAGTAGTAACTGTGATATTCTTTTTGTTTAGTGTGCTTCCAGGCGATCCAGCACAAATGATGTTAGGACAAAATGAAGACAGTAAGCAGTTGGGAATTGTCAAGAAAAAATACGGGTTTGATAAACCAATAGCAACGCAGTATTTATATTATTTAAACGATTTGTCACCACTTTCTTTTCATTCTAAAACAGATGGAGATTACACATTTTTAAGTCATAACAAATATGCTGCTAAATCCTTATTTTCTATAGGTAACACCATAACAGTATTAAAGTTTCCGTATCTGCGAGAATCCTTTACTAAACAAGGTAAAAAAGTAAGTCAAGTACTGTCAGAAACCTTACCAAATACTTTTGTGTTAGCGGTGTCTGCAATTATAATTGCTATATTTTTAGGTGTTATTTTAGGTGTCATTTCAGCATTAAAAAAGGACACGTTTATAGATAAAACAATTCAAATTTTAAGTACTTTAGGTATGAGTGTGCCTTCCTTTTTTAGTGCTATTCTGTTTGCGTGGTTATTTGGATTTGTATTACATAATTACACCAATTTAGAAATGACAGGAAGTCTATACGAGCTAGACGATTTTGGCGAAAAAATAAACATCAAATGGAAAAACTTAATCCTTCCAGCAATCGTATTAGGGATAAGGCCTTTAGCTGTCGTAATACAACTAATGCGTAACTCTTTATTAGAAGTGTTTAACCAAGATTACATTAGAACAGCCAGAGCAAAGGGCTTGTCAGAACTTCAAATTGTTAAAAAACACGCTATAAAAAATGCGTTAAATCCAGTAGTGACCGCAATATCAGGTTGGTTTGCAAGCATGTTAGCAGGAGCAGTGTTTGTAGAATATATTTTTGGATGGAATGGATTAGGAAAAGAGATAGTAAACGCGCTTAATACATTAGATTTACCAGTTATTATGGGGTCTGTGTTGATTATCGCCTTACTCTTCATTATAATTAATATTTTTGTAGATATTATTTACACGTGGTTAGATCCAAAGGTTAAATTAGAATAGAATTCCTGTGTAGGCAAGAATATAGTGGTTTAAAAAACAGGATTAAAAGAATGTAGGTAAACGCTTTATAATGAGTTTTATATTAAAAATAAGAGTTTAATTAAAAAGAGTATCGCTAGAGTTTATATTTAGTGATAATCCTGCAATTTTTTAAAAACGGTTAGGTATAAAAAAATAAGTTTAACTAAAAATGAAAGCAGAGATTCCTACTTTCGCAGTAATAAGATGAGAAAAAACATTGTAGCAGGAAACTGGAAAATGAATAACGATTTATCGCAAACAGAAGCGTTAATCACAGATTTAAAAAAGCAAACAAAAACGTCTAATGCAGAGGTGATGATAGCACCAACTTACACTAATCTTTGGCAGGCTTATGAAGCAACCCGACAAGACGATATAGAAGTTGTTGCGCAAAACATGCATTTTGCTGCAAATGGAGCATATACAGGAGAGGTAAATGCAGCCATGTTAAAAAGTGTTGGTATCCAAACTGTAATTTTAGGTCACAGCGAACGTCGTGCCTATTTTAATGAAGACGATGCTATATTAGCTAAAAAAGTAGATACTGCATTAGAAAATGATATGCGTGTTATTTTCTGTTTTGGAGAGGAATTAGCAGATCGGAAAGCAGATAATCAAGAAACAGTAGTAGAAGGACAAATCAAAAATGCATTATTTCATTTAGAAGCATCAGCATTTAAAAATATAGTGTTGGCTTATGAGCCTGTTTGGGCAATTGGTACAGGAGAAACCGCAAGTCCAGAACAAGCACAAGACATGCACAAATTTATCCGTAAAACCTTAGAAAACAAATACAGAAACGGGGTTGCAGATAACATGACTATCCTTTATGGTGGAAGTGTAAAACCAGCAAATGCAAAAGAAATTTTTTCTAAACCAGACGTAGATGGTGGATTAATTGGAGGTGCAGCTTTAAAAGCAGAAGATTTTTATGCTATTGTAAACGCGTTTTAATTTAGTCAATCTTAATTCAAAAAATGTCAGATAACATATACTTAGGCTATTACTTTAAAGCAACACCTTTACAACCAGCAACCGAAATTCTAATAGCAGAATTAGGTTATGCAGGATTTGAAAGCTTTGTCGAAACAGATGAAGGTGTAACCGCTTATATTCAAAAAGAAGAATGGAATGCCGATATTTTAAACAACATTCATATTTTAAAATCAGACGAGTTTAAAATAACCTATACCTTTGATCAGATTGCACAAACCAATTGGAATGAAGAGTGGGAAAAAAACTTC
Organism: Olleya sp.; assembly: GCA_023300575.1. Taxonomy (GTDB): domain Bacteria; phylum Bacteroidota; class Bacteroidia; order Flavobacteriales; family Flavobacteriaceae; genus Olleya. The sequence continues at coordinate 1,784 of JALZUT010000182.1, read as the reverse complement.
AACCCTATTGTTGTAGATAATGCTTGTGCAGTACGCGCACCATTTCATGATAAGTTTGACACCCAATATGAGATTATTATAGAGCCAAAAATGAGTTTTGGTACAGGACATCATGAAACCACACACATGATGATTCAGTATATCTTACAAAACGACTTTAAAAACAAGTCGGTTTTAGATATGGGTTGTGGTACTGCTGTTTTGGGTATTCTAGCCGAAATGAAAGGTGCGCAACCAATTGATGCAATAGACATAGATAATTGGTGTTATTTAAATAGTTTAGAAAATGCCCAACGTAATAATTGCAAGCGTATTTCGGTTTATGAAGGTGACGCATCGCTTTTAGATGGTAAAAAATATGATACTATAATTGCTAATATTAACCGTAATATTTTACTTAATGATATTAAAGTATATACACAATGCCTAAATCCAAAGGGTAGTTTGTTTTTAAGTGGTTTTTATGAAGAAGACATTCCGTTAATAGAAAAAGAGTGTAATGCTTATAATTTAAAGTTAATTAAAATGTTAAAACGTAATAATTGGGTTGCATTACAATTTGAAATTTAATACTTTAGATAAAAATAAGTCTAACTAGACATGAGTACAAAAGAAAAAATTAAAGAAGAGCACGAAGTTGATACTTTAGAGGAAAACAACAACGAGATTGTATTATACAATGACGAAGTCAATACTTTTGATCATGTAATAGATACCCTTATTTATGCTTGCGACCATACACCAGAACAAGCAGAGCAGTGTTCTATACTGGTACATTACAAAGGTAAATGCACAGTTAAAACAGGAGTTTACGAAGAGTTAGAACCGAGATGTACGATGCTGCTAGATGCAGGGTTAAGTGCAGAAATAATATAAAAAAAGCCTTTAATAAAGGCTTTTTTTTATTTGCGTCTACAAGTGCTTATGCCAAATGGCGCATAGAGCGGACAAAAGTTTATAAAACTAGTCACTAATAAAATAAGAGCAACACCCATTAAAATATAAGCAGTCATTCCTGTAATAACATCTAAAAAGTAAAGTAATGCTACAATAATAGCAGCTAAAACTCTTAAGCTTTTATCTAAAGCTCCCATGTTTTTTTTCATAATAAAAACATGGAGTTTACTATATTGACAGCAAATAAAGGTGCGAGGTTTAGAGGTCTTAATTATTGTATTTACTCTAGTCTAAAACAGCTATGTAGTTTAGCTAAGTTATACTATTATGATGCCCAAGAAAGAAATTGATTATTGATTTATACTGTTTTTAACTAAAATAGTTTTCATATTCAAATTAAAAAAAGAGTTGATGATATTAAAAGCGCAATTTCCAAAAGCATTAAAAATTTAACAAGACCAATTTTAAACTATATATTCATAATTTATTTTACTGGGAATATTGGAATGAAAGTGATTTACTATACTATGTTTCCGGCTTGGTTATACTTTACAACGAAAGCTCGGTCTTTCTTTTTTTGCAATGCTGCTAATAATTCCATAAAAAATGGTGCCAACAAAACTAGATATTCCAGTTATCGAGGACTATATTAACTGGTATAATTACATATGGCTTCATTCTGCTTTAAACTATAAATCTCCAGTGGAAATGGAATTAGAATTATCAATAAAAAATAATAAATATGTAGCTTAAAAAATAGTACCAAATTTATTAGCTAGTCCATTGCCTCTAGCTTTTCCGATGTCCTAGACAATCTATTTTCAATAAACTAAATATTTTTTTCACAGTAATTGACATATACTATCGTTTAACTATTGTCATTAATA
>JALZUT010000181.1 GCA_023300575.1 Olleya sp. | reverse complement strand
GTCAATACAAACAGGACAGTTTGGAGCAGACATGAAAATAGAGTTATTAAACGATGGTCCAGTAACAATAATTATAGACTCAAAAAATAAAGAATAAAATGAACATCAAAAACGCACAACTAGACGTTGATAATTGGATAAAAAACCACGGTGTTAGATATTTTAACGAGCTAACTAATATGGCTCAACTTACAGAAGAAGTTGGTGAAGTAGCACGTATAATAGCTAGACGTTATGGCGAGCAAAGCGAAAAAGAATCCGATAAAAATAAAGACTTAGGGGAAGAGCTTGCAGATGTTATGTTTGTAGTATTGTGTTTAGCCAATCAAACAGGAATAGATTTACAAGACGCTTTTGATAAAAAATTAGATATAAAAACCAAACGCGATCATGACAGACATCAAAATAATCAAAAATTAAAATAAACTTGTTATACCGAGCATTACTTTTAATGAAAACATGTTTTCATTAAAAGTAGCTAATAGTAAATTAATGAAGTGCTTTTAAAACAATGAAATTACACCTCCAAAAATCCACAATAAACAAACAGAATGCAATCCAAATAACAGGATCAAAAAGCGAGTCGAATAGACTGTTGCTTTTACAAGCATTGTATCCGGAAATTAAAATAGAAAACGTTTCTAATAGTGACGACTCGGTTTTAATGACAAAAGCATTAACCTTAAAAAATGATGTTATAGACATCCATCATGCAGGTACAGCAATGCGTTTTTTAGCTGCTTTCTTTTCTATACAAGAAGGAAGAGAGATAGAGTTAACGGGGTCGCAACGCATGAAAGAGCGTCCTATTGCAATACTAGTTGATGCCTTAAACCAACTAGGAGCAGATATAACGCATAAAGAAAACAAAGGATTTCCTCCTCTATTGATAAAAGGAAAAAAACTATCAAAGAATAAAGTCACTTTAAAAGCTAATGTTAGTAGCCAATATATTTCGGCATTATTACTAATAGCTTCTAAATTAGAAAACGGATTAGAATTAACACTAGATGGCCAGATTACCTCAATACCGTATATAAATATGACGTTGAGTTTATTAGACCAGATTGGTGTAAACACTAGTTTTAAAGAAAATCTAATTACAGTTAAACCAACTGGCAAACAGCTAACAGCCAAAAACGAAAATCTAACTGTAGAGTCCGATTGGTCATCTGCTTCATACTTTTACAGTATTACAGCCTTGTCAGAAGTAGGAACACGTATAAAACTATCGTCTTACAAACAAAATAGCCTGCAAGGCGATTCTGCTTTAGCAGATATTTATAAAGCATTTGGTGTTTCAACAACTTTTGAAGACCACTCAGTCTTACTTCAAAAAACAGCTATAACAACTCCAAAAACAGTAATAGAATTCGATTTAAAAAACGCGCCAGATATTGCGCAGACTATATCTGTAACCGCATTTGGTTTAGGTTTAGCCAGTCATTTAACAGGATTACACACCTTAAAAATTAAAGAAACAGACCGATTAGTCGCTTTAAAAACCGAAATAGAAAAACTAGGAGGAGAAGTTGCCATAACAGACAACAGTTTAACGTTAAAAGCATCAAGTGGAAGTCGCCAAAACGTTTCAATTTCAACATATAAAGACCACAGAATGGCTATGGCATTTGCACCATTAGCTTTAAAAACACCAATTGTAATAGAAGATTACAAAGTAGTTTCTAAATCTTATCCTACTTTTTGGGACGATTTGGAGACTTTAGGCTTTATTTTTAATATTTAAAAATAATAATTGCCTATTTACTTGACAACGCCTATCTCGAGATTGTATATTTGCAATCTTGTTAACTAATCATTTATTTTTAAATGCAACATCTATAAATTAGATGCTATTAGGTGACAATTAAAAAACAATAAAAAAACACATGAAATTATCACACTTCAGTTTTGACTTACCAGAAGAACTTTTAGCAGAATATCCAGCAGAAAACAGAGACGAGTCTCGTTTAATGGTTTTAAACAGAAAAGAGCAAACCATAGAGCACAAAATGTTTAAAGATATTATCAATTATTTTGATGAAAAAGATGTGATGATTCTTAATGATACTAAAGTGTTTCCTGCACGTTTATTTGGTAACAAAGAAAAAACAGGAGCGCGTATAGAAGTGTTTTTATTACGCGAACTAAACGAAGAACAACGTCTTTGGGATGTGTTAGTTGATCCAGCTCGTAAAATACGTATTGGTAATAAATTGTATTTTGGAGATGACGAAACTTTAGTAGCAGAAGTTATAGATAATACAACCTCTAGAGGACGTACGTTACGTTTTTTATACGATGGGTCATACCAAGAGTTTAGAAAAAAATTACAAGAATTAGGAGAAACACCTTTACCTAAATACATTAAAAGAGAAGTAGAGCCAGAAGACGAAGAGCGTTACCAAACTATCTACGCTAAAAACGAAGGTGCAGTAGCAGCTCCAACCGCAGGACTTCACTTTTCAAAACATTTATTAAAACGTTTAGAGATAAAAGGTGTAGACTTTGCAGAAGTAACACTTCACGTAGGATTAGGAACTTTTAATCCAGTAGAAGTAGAAGATTTATCTAAGCATAAAATGGACAGCGAAGAGCTTAAAATAGACGAAAAAGCAGTCTCTATTATTAATAACGCACAGAAAGAAAAAAGACGTATTTGTGCAGTTGGTACAACAGCAATGCGTGCAATAGAAAGTTCTGTTTCTTCTAGCGGAACGTTAAACGAAGTAGAAGGATGGACAAACAAATTTATTTTTCCACCTTTTGAATTTAGTATTGCAAATGCTATGATTACTAACTTTCATACGCCAAAATCTACGCTTTTAATGATGGTGTCTGCATTTGCAGGACATGAGTTTATGAAAAAAGCTTACGAAGAAGCAATAAAAGAAAAGTATAAATTTTACAGTTATGGTGATGCGATGTTAATCATCTAAATAACACTTAAAATAAACAATTAAGCCTCTTTTATAGAGGCTTTTTTTATGGCAATACTTAAGATAGCGCTCTCGACAGTCGCTTTACATTTGCTTGTATTGCAAATATAAGAGCTACAATCCCGAAGCTTTGGGGATCTCCATCGTTAATGTATCACACAAAGCTTGTCTAATATTATACTGAGCCTGTCGAGGTACACTAACCCAAGACTGGTTTTTAAATTATTAGTATGGATTTAATAACCAAGTTTAGGCATAATAGTTTACCTCCTTTGGAGGGATTAAGGGAGGATATTTTTACTATTTTTGTACCATAATGGAAATCAAGAAAAAAGACATACGTGCATTAACCAAAGAGGCGCTTAGAGACTTCTTCGAAAAAGAAGGTGATAAAGCCTTTAGAGGCAACCAAGTTTACGAATGGTTATGGAGTAAAGGTGCTCATACTTTTGACGACATGACAAACCTTTCTAAAGAGACACGTCAAATGTTAGAAGATAACTTTGTAATAAACCACATTAAGGTAGACGTGATGCAACGTAGTAGTGATGGAACTGTAAAAAATGCAGTACGATTACATGATGATTTAATTGTCGAATCTGTTTTAATACCAACTAAAACCAGAACAACAGCTTGTGTGTCTAGCCAAGTAGGTTGTAGCTTAGATTGTAAATTTTGTGCAACATCACGCTTAAAACGTATGCGAAATCTAAATCCAGATGAGATTTATGATCAAGTAGTTGCAATAGATAGAGAAAGTAGATTGTATTTTGATAGACCTTTAAGTAACATTGTGTTTATGGGTATGGGAGAACCATTAATGAACTACAATAATGTCCTTAAGGCAATAGATAAAATTACATCGCCAGAAGGTTTAGGGATGTCGCCAAAACGAATTGTAGTCTCAACATCAGGAGTGCCAAAAATGATTAAAAAGATGGCAGATGATGGTGTTAAGTTTAAGTTGGCAGTATCGCTACATTCTGCAATAGATGAGGTGCGTACTTCTATAATGCCATTTAATGCTACGTTTCCGCTTTCAGATTTAAGAGATGCCTTAATATATTGGTACGAAAAAACTAAAAACCGTATTACTTATGAGTATGTGGTATGGGAAGGTATAAACGACAAGCGTAAAGATGTAGATGCTTTAGTACAGTTTTGTAAATTTGCACCAAGTAAAGTCAATATTATTGAATATAATCCTATAGACGATGGGCAATTTCAGCAAGCAAACGTTGCTGCGATAGATATGTATCAAAAAGTTTTAGAGGATAACAATATAACCGTTACTGTTAGACGTAGTAGAGGTAAAGATATAGATGCAGCTTGTGGTCAATTAGCAAACAAGACTTAATAACAGACTTATACAACTACAAAATAAATAATAAAAAAAGCGACTTTCAATTTATTTTGAAAGTCGCTTTTTAGTTATAAAAGTATGGTTACTCTTTTATAAACTTAATAGTTTGTTGTTTGTCTTCTGCATTAATTTTCAAAAAGTAAATACCATTATTTAAATTATTGATATTTATTGTTTTGTTTATTAAAGCTTGAGTATTTATTTGCATAACACGTTGTCCTAATTGATTATAGACGTCCGCACTTATAAGAGATACATCTGTTTTAATAGAAATGACATCTTTTGCAGGGTTTGGAAACACACTAAATGACGCTGTGTTAAACTCTGGAGTTGATAAAGTGGGGTCTGCTTCTGTAGTAAAACTCCAAACTGCACTTTCAGTAGATCCAAAGCAATTAATTGCAGTAACTTTCCAAAAATAAGTGGTGCCAGTGGTCCAACCAAAGACTATAACATTACCATTTATAGCTCCAGTAATAGTTCCAATATCATCACCTGTAGGGGTTGTATCTAGGCTTAAATTAAAGGATTCTGCCGGAATAACAGTATCTTCTAACCAAGAAAAAGTAGTTATTACTAGGTTAGCAGGATCAGTATCGTCGATAGGAACATCTATAGCCATATCAACTGGTGTTGGTCCAGTTGCTACACCAGGTGCAGCAGTTGCTGTACATGTACAAGAAGCGCTAGTGCATTGAATTGTAGTTGCAGTATTTTCATTTGTTTGAGTAGTACAAGTCATATCAAGATGCCAATAGATTAATATTTCGGGTGTTGTGGCTGTAAAACTTACAGTAGAAGCACCATCTATAATAATAGTACCACCAAAACCAAATGCAGTAGTAGTTTCGGCTACAGTGATATAAACTGAAGTAGTATTGGTTCCAGTTATTGTGTATGTGTTTCCCACTACAAGACCTTGAATTAGAGAAAATTCTGCATTTGGTCAATTGTTGGTAGAAATTGTTTCTGGTGCACCAGTGTTAGCTAAAATTATAGTAGCTGTTGGCCATAGTCCACCAGTTGACGTTGTACATTGGCTATATGACCAAGTGATCATTATCAATGATAAAATAAATAATAAAGTATTTTTTTTCATACTAAAAGTTTTATTGGTTAATAATTAATTAAATTATAAAAAACAAAATAAAACCCTGAAGCTTTGTCGATTAACTGCTTAACTTTTAGTTTAAATCACGTTTTTTATAAAAAATTAATGGGTTTTTTGTAGGTTTGTTGTAAACAATAATTCTATTGAAAATTACTGAACAAATAAAACAGCCTATTGCTTATGAAATGGAACTTTTTGAGCAAAAGTTTAGATTGGCTATGTCTTCTAAAGTCGCTTTATTAAACAGAATCACTTATTATATAGTAAATAGAAAAGGAAAACAAATGCGTCCAATGTTTGTGTTTTTGGTCGCTAAAATGGTGTCTAATGGCGAGGTTAGCGAGCGTACTTATCGTGGTGCTTCTGTTATAGAATTAATACATACTGCAACCTTAGTACATGATGATGTGGTTGATGACAGCAATAAACGTCGAGGTTTTTTCTCTATCAATGCGCTTTGGAAAAACAAAATAGCAGTCTTAATAGGCGACTTTTTACTGTCTAAAGGCTTGTTGTTATCTATTGATAATAACGATTTTGACTTATTAAAAATCATTTCTATAGCAGTAAGAGAGATGAGTGAGGGCGAATTACTTCAAATTGAAAAAGCAAGAAAACTAGATATTACAGAAGCTATTTATTACGAGATTATCAGGCAAAAAACAGCAACGCTTATAGCTGCTTGTTGCAGTCTTGGTGCAGCTTCTGTAAAACCAAATTCGGTTGAGGTAGGAAGTATGCGTAAGTTTGGAGAACTTATCGGGATGGCATTTCAAATAAAAGATGATTTGTTTGATTATGGTACACAAAGTATAGGCAAACCAACAGGAATAGATATTAAAGAGCAAAAAATGACATTGCCTTTAATTTATGTTCTTAATAACTGTTCTAAGAAAGACAAAAAATGGATAATCAACTCGATTAAAAACCATAACAAAGACAAAAAACGTGTTAATCAGGTTATTGATTTTGTAAAACAAAATGGGGGTTTAGATTATGCAGTTTCAAAAATGAAAACGTTTCAATCCGAAGCACTTCAAATACTTCAAACTTTTCCAAAATCAGAATATAAGAATTCTTTAGAGTTGATGGTTAATTATGTTATTGAAAGAAAAAAATAGGCTATAAACCTAAGTTTATTATGGCTTGGTCATCTGCATAATAATCATAACCTCTCCAAAAAGCACTTTCGTCTAATCCTGAATATTTCCAAACTACCGTTCCATCATTAGTAACTTCCCAAAAACCATAATCAGCTTCACATATTAATGTGTTTCCATTTCTTAATCTTGTTGCACCAGACAAACGTGCAAAATAGAGTTCAGAATCAGTAAAACTCCAAACTATTTGGGGTTCGTTGTTTTGATTTCCAACTAGTTCTAAACTTTCAGGAATAGCAAATTCGTACACTATAGATTGGGCGTTGTTATTTCCATTCATATAAACTAATATATTACCTGCTCCTGGTTTATCACCTTCAATAAGATTAGGAAAATGATTGTTGTAAAATAATCGTGTAGCTACTGTGTTGTTGTAAGTTTCTGGATTACCAAATCTGTACAATAAATCACCACCTTTGTTATAATTCCCACCTGAGTTTGTTGCTGCTTCTGAAGTGGTTGTACTATGATCAATAACCCAGATTTCGCTATAAAAATTAACACTTAAATAAACAAGGTCTTTAGTCGAATCATAATCAATTCCATTAATATGCATAATATCTCCATTAGTAATATCACTATTGTAATTAATATCTACTAATTGGGGATTATTATTAACATTTCCAAAATTAAGTTTGATAGTATCATGATCTTGAATAATATGATCCATACTATTCCATTTCCATACTATTTGATTAGTCGTTGGATTAACTTCAACCAACGTTTCGGGATAAATATCTTGAGTGCTTTCAAAACCATTGTCTACAGCTACTACATTATCTACTTTTTCCCAAGCTACAAATAATAGATTTCCATTAGGTAATTGCTCAACATCATGATGCGCTAAAACATCATCGTTAGCATAAATGTAGTTATATATAGTTTGTGAATTATTATCAATAATCTTGATCTCACCACCATATCCACCAAATGTAAAAGAAGGATTTGGTACTTTAAAAATACCTAGTAAGTTTCCGTTTTCAAGTAACTCTAGATCATTACCTAAATCACTATCAAAACTCCATTCCTTAACCTTATTTCCATTTTTGTCAATTAGAAATGAACTGTCATTACTACTTTCTACAGCTAATACAAAACCAGGTTGCATTAAATCTTCATTTATTACTTCTATATTATCTGTAATAGAAATAGGTTCTTCTATTTTTGGAATTATATTATCATCATCGTTACAATTAAATACAAGTAAAACCACTAAGATTGATAAAAATTTTAATGATATATTATTGTTCAATAACTTAGTCATAATACTAGTTTTTTAGTTTTTTTCAAAAATAACACATTTAGAGGCAACCTTTTGTATAATATTTGCGTCTTTATAAATAGAAGACCAAACTAAACAAAACCTTTTGTGAAAGTAGTCACACTTTTTAATAACGAAACCAAGCTCATAAAAAATGCAGCTCATAATAATCGTGAAGCACAACACGTATTGTTTGAAATGCATGCGCCTAAGATGTTAAGTATTTGTCGTTATTATATAAAAGACTTACAGCATGCAGAAGAAGTGATGCTAAATGGGTTTTTAAAAGTATTTACAAATTTAAAAAGTTTTAAAGCAGAAGGTAGTTTTGAAGGTTGGATAAGACGCATAATGGTTAGAGAATCTATTTCGTTTTTAAGACAAAAAAAGAAAATTCAATTTGTTGATGAAGACTATGTCCATACCGAAATTATAGATTCAACCACACAAAAGTATGATGTGGCTCAATTACAAGAATTGATAGACACGCTACCAGAAGGTTACAAAATGGTGTTTGTAATGTATGCTATTGAAGGTTATAAACATGCAGAAATAGCGACACTATTAAACATATCTGTAGGAACATCAAAATCGCAATTATTTAAAGCAAGAAAATTACTACAAGATAAAATAAAGACATTAAATATTAAAGATTATGGCACCAAATAAATTTGAAAAGCAATTAAAAGACACTTTAGAGCGCCGCACAATTGCACCAAGCAGTAATGCTTGGAGCCGATTAGACACACAGTTTGATTTAGAACAACAAAAACGTAAATTTCCAATTTGGTGGTTAGGGGTTGCTGCAACTTTTATAGGTGTGTTTCTGGCTATTACATTTTTTAATAATGAAAATAAGCCATTAGACCGTATTGTAAACGAAACTAAAAATGAAATTATTACAATAGAAAACAATAACACCAATAAAAATGATGTCATTGTAGTTGAAGATCAGACAATACAAAATAAAACAACTAGTGTGGAAACAAAAGTAAACAAGGGTGTTAAACACAATAAAAAAGTTAAAACAACTATTCAAAACAACAATTACACTAACAAATATCAAGTAAAAAACGTTGTAATAACTACCATTAATAAACAAGAAAACAAGCAAGTTACACCATTAGTTATACAGGACAAAAATCAGATAGAAGTAATTGCAGTTGCAGTATCAACTGAAGATAAAGCTAGTAACAAAGCGTATCAAGAAGCAACAACACTTTTAGAAGCAGCTTATACCAAAGTAGCAGCAACAGGTAACACAAATAATATAGAAAAAATTGACGCAAACTCTATGTTGGAAGAGGTAGAAATAAAATCTGAAAAATCCTTAAGAAACCGATTGTTTCATGTCGTAAAATCAGGCTATGAATCAGTTAAGACATCAGTAGTAGAGCGTAATAATTAGAGTATTCATCATTAAAAAACAAACAATTATGCAAGCCATTACAAAACATTTAGTGTATTTATTTTTATTTATAGCAGTAAGCCAAGTAAACGCTCAAGTCAATGACTCAATTCCAAAATTAGAAGCCTTAAAAGAGGCTATTAAATCGTCAGAACGTAACGCTTTAAAGTTAGAAGTAGAAGTTATAAATGGAAGATTAGAAGCTAAGGAGATTACATTTGAAGAAGCAGAACAATTAAAAAAAGCAGCAGCAGAAAAGAGAGCCTTAAATATTGGAAATAGAATTGAAATTGCTATAAATCGCTTAGCTTTTTTAGACCGTAATAAAGACGTACAAGATTCTGATGAAAACCAAAACGTGTTTTCAATAAAAATTGGTGCTGGAAATAAAGAAGTTTTAGGAGTAAGCACTAAACGAACACCACCAAAACAAGACATACGTACAGGTAACCAACTGGTTTTTGCAGTGGGATTTAATAATGCTATAATTGATGGTGTTAGTTTAAGCGATACACCATACAAATTAGGAGGTTCTGGATTTGTAGAATTGGGATGGCTTTGGAACACAAGAGTATTTAAAGACTCTAACTTTTTACGTTTTAAATATGGGTTTTCGCTACAATGGAATAAACTAGATATTAAAGATAACCAGTACTTTGTGCAAGACAATAATCAAACTACTTTACAAACCTTTGATGGCGATTTGAAACGTGCAAAATTTAGAACAACAAGTTTGGTCATTCCTGTGCATTTCGAGTTCGGACCATGGAACAAAAAAGAATATAAAGATGGAAGAGTACGTTATTTTAACCATAATAAATTTAAAATAGGAGTTGGTGGTTACGCAGGAGTAAACGGAAAAGCAGTACAAAAGTTAACCTATAGAGCAGATGGAGAACGTGTAAAAGAAAAAATAAGACGAAACTTTAATACCAATACATTTACTTATGGATTAAGTGCTTACATTGGTGTTGACGCTATAAGTTTATATGCAAAATACGACTTAGCACCAATTTTTGAAAACCAACTTGTAGATCAAAACAATATTTCTTTAGGAGTTAGACTAGATATAGATTAGTCCTTTTTTAAATAAATTTAAAGCCACTTTAATGTAATTGAAGTGGCTTTTTTGTGTTTAAACACCTAGTAATTATCTGTCGCTTTGCTTGATTTATAATGGTTAAGAGTCAATTTTTGACTATTTTTGCAAAGTTATGCAAGAAGAATTAAAGCTTTCTAGTTGGTTACCTACCACAAACAAAGAGGTTAAAATACGCGGTTGGCAAGAGCTAGACGTGATTCTATTTAGTGGAGACGCTTATGTAGATCATCCTACCTTCGGTCCAGCGGTTATTGGACGTTTGTTAGAAAGTTTTGGGTTACGTGTAGCAATTGTACCACAACCTAGTGTAACAGATAACCTTCAGGATTTTGTAAAACTAGGGAAGCCAAAATTATTTTTTGGTGTAACAGGTGGTTGTATGGATCCTATGATTAGCAATTATAATGCTAATAAAAAGCGTCGCGACAAAGATGCGTATACACCAAATGGAGACATTGGGTTTAGACCTGATTATGCAACCTCTGTATATTCTAAAATTTTAAAAGACAAATGGCCAGATACACCAGTTTTACTTGGCGGTATTGAAGCGTCATTACGTCGTGTTACCCATTATGATTATTGGAGCGACCAGCTAATGCCATCTATTTTAGAAACCTCTAAAGCCGATATGTTAGTTTACGGAATGGGAGAACAACCCTTGCGAGAAGTGGTACGTTTAATGCAAAAAGGAGTCCCTTTTAGTAGTATAACAACCATAAAACAAACAGCAGTTTTATTAAATACGGATGCCAAAGTACCAAAAAACAGTAATTGGGAAGATGTAGAAATCTCTTCTCATGAAATCTGTTTAAGCGATAAGAAGCAATATGCGTCTAACTTTAAGGTGATAGAACAAGAGTCTAATAAGTTAGCAGCAAGACGAATTTTTCAAAAAGTAGGCGATAAGATGCTGATGATAAATCCGCCTTATCCAACCATGACAGAAGCAGAGATTGATGCGTCTTTTGATTTGCCATATACAAGATTACCACATCCAAAATATAATAAGCGTGGACCAATTCCTGCGTTTGAGATGATAAAGTTTTCCATCAACATTCACAGAGGATGTTTTGGTGGTTGTAGCTTTTGTACCATTTCTGCGCATCAAGGAAAATTTATTGCCTCACGTAGTAAAGAGTCAATTTTAAAAGAAGTCGATACAGTTGCTAATATGCCAGATTTTAAAGGCTATTTAAGCGACATTGGAGGGCCAAGTGCTAATATGTATCAAATGAAAGGTAAAGTACAGTCTATATGCGATAAGTGTGTGGCACCAAGTTGTATTTCTCCAGTAATATGTAGTAATTTAGACACGTCGCACAAACCGTTAACCGAATTGTATCAAGCGGTAGACAGTCATCCTAAAGTAAAAAAATCCTTTATAGGTTCTGGAATACGTCATGATATGTTAGTGCCAGAATTTAATAAAAACGCAGACCCAAAAGAGCTAGACGCTTATACAGAAGAAGTCATGACTAAGCACGTTTCTGGACGACTTAAAGTCGCGCCAGAACACACTAGTGATCCTGTTTTAAAACTAATGCGTAAACCGTCGTTTAGTTACTTCCATAAGTTTAAAGAACGTTTTGATAAGATTAATGTAGCAAAAAATTTAAAGCTTCAACTTATCCCGTATTTTATCTCTAATCATCCAGCTTGCGAAGTTGAGGATATGGCTAATCTAGCTGCCGAAACCAAAGAATTAGGTTTCCAGTTAGAGCAAGTTCAAGGGTTTACACCAACACCAATGACAGTTGCAACTGTCATTTATTACAGTGGTTACCATCCTTATACGCTTAAAAAAGTAAACACGCCAAAAACCAGAAAAGAAAAAGACGAGCAACACCGTTTTTTCTTTTGGTATAAAGAAGAAAACAAAGCCTGGATTAAAAAGACTTTAAACAAAGTTGGTCGTCAAGATTTACTAAAAGTCTTACTTCCAGAAAAAGTTGAAAAATGGCGTAAAAACAAACCAACAGGTGACGCTAAAAACACCTTTAATGATGCTGTTCCAGCAGTTCCTTTTAACCAACGTAAGAATAAAGCTAAGTTTAAGAGTAATAATAAAAAGAAAAGAAGATAATTAAAAAGGCTACCAAATGGTAGCCTTTTTAAGACACTTTTTTAAACCGTTTATGATTTACTAATTATTCTAATATCATAAACGTTTTTTTCTTTCTTCCAGAGCTCATCATAATAAATTTAGACGCATCATAAGTTCCGTAGTAAGGAAAATAGAAGGCGTTTCCTTTATTGTCTTGTATTTTATTATAAGACACATCTCCATTGGCAGAATATTCAAAATCATAAAGTGAAGAAGACTCAAACCAACCTTGAGACACTTTTGTGCGTCCATCATTTTTCTCGCTAAGATTTTTACCAGAATTTAAAATTACATGTAATTTATCATCTTTTAAAAACGCATTGTAAGAAGGTGTATTTGCTCTTTTAAAAACACTTCTTCCCCAATCTAAATCACCAGAGGTATTAAATTTTAAAATTAAAAGGTCATCATAATGAAAGATTGTTTGCCAGTAACCACCACCATTTACTCCGTTTTGAATATAAGTTTGCGTAACGTAAAACTCCTCAGCAATCAAATAGGTATTACCTTGACTGTCGTTTAAGACGTAATCAATATCAAAATTGCTTAGCTCTTTTTCTTTCTTCTTTTTTCTATTTGCTTTTCTGTAGCTGTATAAATCTTCATAAACCTGTTTAGGTAATACATTGGTTTTTTTACCAGCTATTGTTAAACTATTGGTGTCTACAATAAAATCACAACCACCTTTTAATCGGTTTATGTTTTTCTCAGAATAAAACCCAAGTAAATGTAATTTGTCATTATTTACCGAAATATTTAAAGACTGAATATGGTCATCTTCTAAACTAATTTTTAAATCCGAAACAGCACTTTTAGTAATTTTATTTAAAACAAATTGATAGTTGGCATCACCATTAATTTTTTTCTGGTTTGTTCCAGTAGTAAATAATTTACCTAAAGAATACACAGTTTTATCATTTTCAATAAACAAATCGTTGTGATTAAATCTGTTTTTTTCGTCTTCTTGATAAGATTTTGTATACTCTATTTTTAGTGTCTCAGAGTTGTAAACATGTATGGTGTAAGCGTTTCTCTTTTTTGTAATGTTATCTGTTGCAATAGCAAAATACTTGCCATCTGGTGATAAGGCAAAATTAGTGTTGTGTCGTCTTCTAGAACCAAAAAGGCTTTGTTTTTTCTCTACAGTCGCATTAAAAACAGTAACTTTTTTATATGCTTTTGTTTCTAAATTTAAAATATGACAATTTAAAACACGATCGTTTTTATTAGGTGCAAAAACGGTGAATAACTTTAATTCGTTGTTAGAATACAAGTCGCCAACATAGGTTTCTTTTTTACTGCTTTCTATAATTTTATTGTATATTTTTTTTTGACTAGTATCAAATATATCAAGCAGAAATTTTTTCTTATTGTTTCGTGCAATAACCGTTTCACCAGAATTTGAAGTGTGTATTGCTAAAATATCGTCAGACTTTACTTTGTCTTTGTATTCTTCACTTTCGCTAACTTTAAGTTTTGTTGTAGATTGAGATACTGCATAACTTGTGCACAGTAATAGGCAAATTGCCAATAATTTTTTCATAGTTTGTATTTAGGTTAGTTTGTTATTAGGAAAACGAAAATAGTGTAATTTTTTTAATATGAATTGGCTTCAGATAAAACAAAGCGTGACCAAAATTGGCGAGCTGAAGAAGTTGTGGCGCTTTGGGAGTTGGTGAATGCTTAGTTATAGAATTAAGTAATTAAATAAATAGTTTTGTTTTTCTCTCCTGTTTTTTGAAACAGATTCAATTCAATTCCTTTTTTTAAATCGCGACTTGCAGTTGCAGAAGAAATATCTTTAAAAACAGACATGTAATCTTTTCTTGAAAAGGTCTTTTTGTTTAAAGATAAAAAATGCTGTAACCTATCGTCAACACTAAATATTTTACTATTAAAATCAAGTAAAGCATCTATAGACGTATCAATAATACCTAACATATACTCAATAAATCTGGTCGAGTTGCCTAATTTATCACATTCGACAAGAACTTTATAATAACTGTCTTGGTTTTCGCTAATAGCAGTTTCAAATGGTAAATATCTAAATACAGGATATTTATTCATTAATATTATGGTTTGCCATAAGCGTCCCATTCTTCCGTTACCATCTACAAAAGGATGAATAAACTCTAATTCATAATGAAACACACAGCATTTTATTAAAGCAATCTCGTCATCATTTTTTAAATACTCGAAAAGATTTTTCATTAAAAAAGGCACATTCACAAAAGGAGGAGCAATATGTTCTATAGTGTTGTTTTTTGTAATACCAACACTTTCGGTTCTGTAAGTACCAGGTTTGTTAACTAAGCCTTTCATTAACCGTTTGTGTGCCTTTAAAAACGAAACTT
>JALZUT010000180.1 GCA_023300575.1 Olleya sp. | reverse complement strand
AAATTAAAACAAATTTAAACATGAAAAAAATAGCAAAATTTTTATCCATTGCGATCTTAGTTTTATCAACAGCATGTTCTTCGTCAGATGACAATAATGATCAATCCCAAATCTCATCAGAAAACTCATTTACTGTTACTGTTGACGGTGTCAACTATACGTTTGATACTTTTTTTGCCTTCAAAACACATGATAATTACGAAGTCCTTGGTTCTAATTCTAATCAAGAAAACTTCTATTTAAGATTTAACCAAAATGGTGTTTTAGATCATGCTAATTTTTATTCTACAGATTTTAGCCTTGATTTAGATTTTTTATCATCATTTTACAATGCAAAATCGATGTTTACATTATCTGATTTAACTTTTGATTCTTCACAAAATATAGTTAATGCTAGCTTTAATGGAACATTATTTGAAGACGATATTGATGTTACTAATAGTACAACTGTTGAAGTACAAAATGGAAGTTTTAATTTAACATACATTGTAAATGAGGTTGATGTTAATTTAGATGAACATATTGATGCTGCCATTAATGGAGAACTTTACGAGACCGTAAAGCATGGTAGATCAGGAGGAGCAGCTGGAGGAACAATTTATCAATTATTTGGTGTTTCAGACAATAACATTGTAATCTCAATAGATGTTGATTCTAATACAGTTCAAGAAGGCACCTTTACTTTTGCAAGTGATGATGTTGTTAATAGAGTAAGTGTTGAAACAGTTAACCCATTCAGTATTACGAATGATTTTGAAATATTAAGTGTAACAGGAACAGTAACAATTGATAGTATTATAGATGGAGCAGCTTTTGATTTATTCCAAGGAAGTTTTTCTGCAACAGCGACAAGTGAAGCTGGAGAGGTTTACGTAATTGAGAATGGAATATTTAATTTGAGCTTATAATAAACATTAAATAAAATTAATATAATATAAAGGCTTCTTTTTTAAGAAGCCTTTATATTTACACTATGTCCGGAATATACATCCACATACCATTCTGCAAGCAAGCTTGCCATTACTGCGACTTCCATTTTTCTACTTCAATGAAGAAGAAAGACCAGTTAATTAACGCGTTAATTATTGAATTAGAATTACGTAAAAACGAATACAAAAACACAATAGTAGAAACCATTTATTTTGGAGGTGGGACACCAAGTGTATTAACTTCAATAGAATTAAAACGTATTATTGATTCTGTTTACAAAAACTACAAAGTTGTAGAACATCCAGAAATCACATTAGAAGCCAATCCAGATGATTTAATTGAAGCCTCTTCGCAAATTAAAAATGTTACTCTGAACGAAGTCGAAGAGTCTCCAGAATCAATATTTGAAGCTTATAAAAGTATTGGTATCAACAGACTTTCTATCGGTATACAATCGTTTCATCAGAAAGATTTAAAACTCATGAATCGTGCGCACAATGCACAAGAAGCCAAAGCATGTTTGGAAGAGGCTACAAAACATTTTGATAATATATCTCTCGATTTAATTTATGGTATTCCGAATAGCACTAACCTAGAATGGCTAGAAAATATTAACATAGCACTTAGTTTTGGTGTTACTCATATTTCAAGCTATGCCTTAACAGTCGAGCCCAAAACCGCTTTAGCCAGTTTTATAGAAAAAGGGCTAATTGATAATGTAGATGATGAGTTGGCACATGACCAGTTTCATATTTTAATAGACCGATTAGCAGAAGAAGGATTTGAACATTACGAGCTGTCTAATTTTGCAAAAGAAGGCTTTTATAGTAAAAATAATAGTGCTTACTGGTTAGGTAAAATGTATTTAGGTATTGGTCCATCTGCACACAGTTTTAATGGGACAGAACGTGGTTGGAATGTAAAGAACAACACAAAATACATAAAGAGTATTGAAAAAGGTGTTGTGCCAATAGAAATCGAAATCTTAAGTAAAACAGACAAATACAACGAATATATCATGACTGGATTGCGTACAGTTTGGGGCGTTTCACTTAAAAAAATAGAAACAGAATTTGGTGCTCAATTTTTGGAATACTTGTTGCAACAAGCTAATCAGTATTTAAATCAACAATTGTTGTATATTGAGGATAACAATTTAAAAACGACTAAAAAAGGCAAATTTTTAAGTGATGGAATCGCTTCTGATTTGTTTATGCTAAATTTAAAATGAAAGCAATATTAGACATTAACACCAAAAAATATGCAATAGACTTATCTAAGCCTTTAGATATTTCTATGCCAATAAGATCATCAAAGACTAATGCTAACGCCTGGTATATTGATGCGCCTAAAATAGAACCTGTTGTACTTAACGATTGGACTGCAAGTGTAAAAGAAGGTGCTTCGGTTAATTTTAATAACATCACATTTAATCCGCATGCACATGGTACGCATACAGAATGTGTTGGACATATTACCGAAAAATTTTACAGTATAAACAGTTGTTTAAAACAATTTTTTTGTCTTGCAGAAGTCATTACAGTTGCACCAGAACAAATTGGCGATGATAAGGTCATCTCTAAAGCTCAACTTCTATATTTATTAAAACAACGTAAGCCAAAAGCGCTTGTTATTAGAACAATGCCAAATACAAAAGACAAAAAATTGCGTCAATACTCTAATACCAATTGGCCATATTTAACAGAAGAAGCTGCACTTTTTATTAGAAAAATTGGTGTGCAACATTTACTTATTGATTTGCCAAGTGTGGATAAAGAAAAAGACGATGGTAAATTGTTGGCACACAAAGCCTTTTGGGATGTTGATGGCAAAATAAGAAAAGAGGCGACCATAACAGAATTTATTTATGTGTCCAATAAAATTGAAGATGGTAAGTATTTACTAAACCTTCAAATTGCACCCTTTGAGAACGACGCAACACCAAGTAAACCCATATTATATAAAATAGAAGTCTAAATGGAAACCTTTTTTACATTAGTTATAGGCGCAATTGTAGCATTAGGTATTTACACTTATGTAAAACACGTGCAGTCTAAAAAAAGAGTAAGCTCACAATCTGTTATTCTTTTAGATAAAATTAAAAAGGTATGTAAATTTATAACTGTAGAAGGTGATTTTGCCGAAATCTATCATTACGAAGATGTAAAAGAGAAGTATTTAAAATTAATATCTAGTAAGAAAAAAGCACTGGTCGTTATTAATGCAAAAGCGTATGTTGGGTACGATTTTAACAAAATCCGATTACAATCTAATGCTAAAAAAAAGATAGTAAAGATTGATCATTTTCCGCAACCAGAGATTTTATCTATAGAAACTGATATTAATTATTACGATAAAAAAGATGGTTTGTTCAATAAGTTTGAAGCTACAGATTTAACAGCTCTTAGTGAAAAAGCAAAACAACATATTAGGGACAAAGTACCAGAAAGTGGTTTGTATAATGTAGCAAAAAAAGAAGCATTAGAATCGTTGTTGTTAATTGAAGGGATTGTGCAAACTATTGGCTGGACACTTGACTATTCTGCATTAGAGATTGAAACTAGTACTACTCAAAAACTAGAAAATAATTAAAAGCTAAAATCTTGTGTTTTATCGGTTTAAATTGTGATTAATCGTAAAAAAAAATGTAAAGGTATGAAAATGTTATAGTTAGTTGTTGTATCTTTAGTTTTAGAATATTAATTATTAGCTTAACCCGCCATGAATAAATTTTTACACTACATAAATGATATTTTAATTAGTTTAGATATTCCTGTATTAATTAACGTAGAAGATAAACCAACTCCTAAAGATTTTAAAAAAAGGTCTACTAAAAATAAAATTTCTCAAAAAAAATAAGACTTATCTTGTTCTATTATGAATATAGAACAACTACGCCATTATTGTTTAAGTAAACCACATACAGAAGAAATATTTCCTTTTGACTTAGATACTTTAGTCTTTAAAGTAGCAGGAAAAATGTTTGTCTTAGCACCATTAAGT
>JALZUT010000179.1 GCA_023300575.1 Olleya sp. | reverse complement strand
CTATAATTATATGATTTTTTTATTTTGGTTTTGTTTTCTTCATAAAAATTTTGATGTTGCTGTTGGTAACCCTGTAACATTTTCTTTATTAGTTTGATTTAAATATTATCAAGACAAGGCAATTACTTAAACCTTTGGAATAAACAAAGTTTATTTTAATAACAATTGAATATATTTCTCAAACGTTTTAATAAACTTAAAGATGACTATGTTTTCTGTCCAAAATGTAAAGCGCTAAATTTAAATATTTAATCAATCTTCCTTCTCATGCTCTTCAATATCCTTGGTTAAATCTAAGTTTCTTAGCGTTTTATTTTTAGTCCCAATTGCAACTACAGTAAGTAAGGTCATAACACCTCCAAAAATTACTGCTTTGGCTGCACTACCAAAATATTTAGCTGTCACACCACTTTCAAAAGCACCAAGCTCGTTAGAAGATCCAACAAACATACTGTTTACAGAAGCCACACGACCACGCATATGGTCTGGCGTTTTTAACTGTAAAATGGTTTGACGTATTACCATAGACACGCCATCTGTAACACCAGAAAAAAACAACGCAAGCACACTAACCCAAAATAGTTTTGACATCCCAAAAATGATAATGCAAATGCCAAACCCAAAGATTGAAATTAATAATTTTTTTCCAGCATTTTTACTAACTGGTAAATAAGTTGTAATAAACATTGTTAATATACTTCCTATAGAAACAGATGCATTTAAAATACCAAATCCTTTAGAGCCAACATGTAAAATATCTTGTGCAAATACAGATAATAACGCAACTGCGCCTCCAAATAAAACTGCAATCATATCTAGTGATAAAGCACCTAAAATAGCTTTATTAGTAAAGACAAATTTAAGTCCTACTTTTAAACTTTCCTTTACAGACTCTCCTATATTTGGATTTAAAATTGGTTTTTTCTCAATCTGAAATGTAATTATAAAAGACAACACTACTAAAACAAACACAATACTTAGTGTTATGTCTACACCTATCCAATCTATAAAAAATCCGCCACATAAAGCGCCTAAAACGGTTGCAGCTTTCCAAGTACTGCTGCTCCAAGTTGCAGCATTTGGATAGATTTTTTTAGGCACAATTAACGCAATTAAAGAAAATATTGTAGGTCCAAAAAACGAACGTAAAAAGCCACCAAAAAAGACTAAAGCATAAATACTATATAAGATTGTTTTTGTAGACCAATCACCAACCACTTTATCCCAAGTCAATAAAAACAAACCCAAACTAATTAACGAAAACGCTGCAATACAAAGCGCTAATAGGTTTCGTTTTTCTCTTTGGTCAACTATATGACCTGCAAATAAAGCCATAGTAAAAGCTGGGACAATTTCCATTAATCCAATAATACCTAATGATAAAGGATCTTTTGTTAAACTATACACTTGCCATTCAATAACAATAAATTGCATAGACCAACCAAAAACTAATGCAAAACGTAATAATAAAAAGATGTTGAATTCTTTTATTCTAAGCGCTGCGTATGGATCATTTTTTTTCAAAAAATACTATTTTTAATTTTTAATTACTTTAAACTCAACACGTCTATTTAATTGTCGTCCTTCTTCAGTTTCATTACCAGAGATTGGTTTAGAACTACCAAAGCCAAAAGATTCTATTCTAGACAAATTTAGACCTTCCGAGATTAAATAGTCTGCAACAGCTTTAGCGCGTTGTTCTGATAATGCTTTATTACGTTTATCTAAACCTATATTATCTGTATGTCCGTAAATTTCAATATTCAAATTTAAATTTTCTTTAAGGTGTTTGTGAAGCTTGTCTAATTCATTTAAAGAAACGTCTAATAATTGTGCTTTATTAAACTCAAATAACACATTTTTTAATGTATAAATTTCATTTGTTTTAATAGAAGTTTCTGGTTCTGTATTTAAAACCTCTTCTTTTAAAGGTTCTGCAACAATTTCTGGTTTTTGATCTTCCAGTGCTATTACAGAAACATCATCTATATAATAATATGAAAAGAAAAATGGACTTCTAGAAAGTGTTTGCTGCTTTTTAGTTTTAGAATTTCTGTAGAAGTTTCCAATTGAAAAATAATTCTCATAACCTTCTGCTGTAAATTCAAACGAAAATTTTGTCCAAGTCTTTTTATTAGAAAAGTATACTTCTTCAGAATTAGAATATAATTTGAATTGTTTTTTAGTGGCTTTTGATGGTTTTATTGCTTTATCGCAAGCATTAGAATTGTAACAAGGTTTTAACTTTTCTTCAGTCATTAAAACCTGAATGTCTTTTAACACAAAAGAGGACCCATCTGCTAAACTCAAGTAAAGTGTCAGTATATAATTTTCACCCTTAACTAAGGTTTTAGATAATTCGCCTTGGATGTATTCTCTATAATTCTTATCGGAATAGGTATAAATACCTGCATAAGTAGTACCTGTTTTTGGTTTTTGGTAGCCATTATAATTTTTAATTCCAAAATCACTACTACAAGAGTTAAAAAAATCTGGAGTACCAAAACTAGGTGTAGACCAATCTAAAATAAGTTTGTCAAAACCACTTAAAAAGACAATACATCTTTTGTCTTTACGGTTTTCAAAACTTGGATTTATGACTAAATTCTGTCCATATATAATGTAACTGAAAAACAGAAAAGTAATTATAGTTAGTTTTTTCATAATTAATAAACGAACATATATAAGTTTTATGCTTTTAAATCTCTAATTTTAAGTTGAAGTGATACATTACCTTTCCAATGGTTTTCATCTACAGAATAAGTTGCTTTAAAATCCTTTTTGTTTTTAATCAGGCTTAGCTTGTCGCCTAGATTAAAGCCAATACAAACAAATTTCTGTTTTCCATCTGTAGCAGTAAATCTTATATGCTTATCATCTTCTCCAACACATTTACCGTAACCTGTATCTTTAAGATTTTCGGTCATAAATACTGGCGACATATTATCTGGTCCAAAAGGCGAAAACTGTTTAATGATACGCCAAAACTTATCGCCAATGGTACTTAATTCTATTTGCGTATCTATTCTAATTTCTGGAGTCAATAGGTTTTTATCAATCGTTTTAGAAACTTCGTCTTCAAATGCTTGTTTAAAAGCTTCGTAATTTTCTTCTTTAAGCGTTAAACCTGCTGCATATTTATGTCCTCCAAACTGTTCTATATGCTCACTACAAGCCTCTAAAGCATTATATACATCAAAGCCAGAAACAGATCGTGCAGAAGCTGCTAATTTGTCGCCACTTTTGGTAAATACTAAAGTTGGTCTGTAATAGGTTTCTATTAATCTTGAAGCCACAATACCAATTACGCCTTTATGCCAATCCTCTTGATACACAACAGAAGTTAAACGCTCTTTTTCTTTATTAATCTGAATTTGCTCTAATGCTTCTAGTGTTATTCTTTGGTCTGCTTCTCTTCTATCGGTATTAAATTCTTCTATTTCCTCAGCATATTTTACAGCAGTTTGCAAATCGGTTTCGGTCAATAAATCGACTGCGTATTGCCCATGTTTCATTCGACCAGCTGCATTAATACGCGGTGCAATTGTAAATACCACATCTGTAATGGTTAACGTGTCCTTTTTTAACTGATTAATAATGGCTTTAAAACCTGCTCTAGGGTTTTGATTAATGACTTTTAAACCAAAATAAGCTAAGACCCTGTTTTCTTCAGTAATTGGTACGATATCTGCTCCAATTGCTGTCGCTACTAAATCTAAATATGGTATTAAATCGTCTATAGTTTCATTCGATTTTTGAGCTAATGCTTGTATGAGTTTAAACCCAACTCCGCAACCACATAATTCTTTATAAGGATATTTACAGTCGCCTTGTTTTGGATCTAAAACTGCTGCTGCATTTGGCACTTCATTTCCGGGTCTGTGATGATCACAGATGATAAAATCTATTCCTTTTTCTTTTGCATAAGCTACTTTTCCTATTGCTTTTATACCACAATCTAATGCTATTATTAAGCTAAAATCATTGTCGTCTGCAAAATCAATTCCTTTATAAGAAACACCATAACCTTCACCATATCTATCTGGAATATAAGTTGCTACTTGTGGTGTTTTAGTCTTTAAATAAGAAGACATTAGCGCAACCGAAGTCGTACCATCCACATCATAATCACCATAAACCAAAATGTTTTCTCCTTTATCAATTGCAATTTCAATTCTAGCAACTGCTTTGTCCATATCTTTCATTAAATACGGATCATGAAGGTCATCTAAACTGGGTCTAAAAAACGTTTTGGCTGCATCATAAGTCTCAATACCACGTTGTACTAAAAGTGAAGCAATTGATGCGTCAACTTTTAAACTATCTGCTAGATTTTTGACAGTTTCAGAATTTGGTTTTGGTTTTAAAGTCCAGCGCATTTAGCAAGTAAGGGTTAGAGGTTTTTCACTTTGCATTTTGA
>JALZUT010000178.1 GCA_023300575.1 Olleya sp. | reverse complement strand
AACAGCTCCTGTAATTGGAAGCGATTGCATAATACTTAAATGGATGTCTCCAGTTCCAGGAGGTAAGTCTAATAGCAAGAAGTCTAATGCTCCCCAAGCTGCATCAAAAATCATTTGATTTAATGCTTTAGCAGCCATAGGCCCACGCCAAACAACTGCTTGGTCAGGTTTAGTAAAAAAGCCTATTGATAGTATTTTAACTCCGTAGTTTTCTACAGGCTTCATTTTTGATTTTCCGTCAACTGTTGTAGATAATGGACGTTCCATTTCTACATCAAACATGATTGGCATTGATGGCCCATAAATATCTGCATCTAACACACCAACTTTAAAGCCCATTTTAGCTAAAGTGACAGCTATGTTTGCGGTTACTGTAGATTTTCCTACACCACCTTTTCCTGAGGCAATTGCAACTATATTTTGGATTCCTGGAATTGGGTTTCCTTTTATAACATTAGCTTTATCAGTTTCAGCTGGAGCATCTACCTTAAGATTCACTTTTATCTTCGCTTTAGCGTATACTTTTTCGTGAATGGTTTTAATGATTTCTACCTCAGTCTTTTTACGTGCTTGTAAAGCAGGATTTTTTATTGTAATGTCTACAATAACTTCGTCTGCAAAAGTAACTACGTTTGTTACTGCGCCACTTTCTACCATGTTTTGTCCTTCTCCAGGAACAGTAATAGTTTCTAGTGCTTTAAGTATGTCTTGTTTGTTTAATTTCATAGTATTATCCGTGAAAACGAAAATCTTATTTTGTTAATTTTTCTTTAAAAAGATTCCGCTTTGGTGGGAATTAGTTCAACTAATTCAGAATCATTCTAAAGTGCAAATATACTACATAATCCTTGAAGAATAAAGTGCTTGGTTTGATGTTTTTTATGGTGTTATTAGGAGGAAATTACAACTCCTTTAAAGGTTCCCAATACACCTTATCTAAATTCTGGATTTGATTATCTATAACCTTGACACCTTCACTTTCTAATAATTGTTGCATTAAGTTTGTACCATCAAAATGATGTTTACCTGTTAGTAACCCTTTACGGTTTACAACTCTATGCGCTGGTACATCTTTACCATGTGATCCATTCATGGCGTAACCAACCATTCTAGCACTTCGTTTTGCACCTAAATAATTTGCTATTGCACCATAACTAGTAACACGTCCGTAAGGAATAAGTCGCGCTATATCATACACTTTATCAAAAAAATTAAGTGTTTCTGGTTTCATTATGCTTTTAAAATATTAAATAAAGTAACAATAGATATTATTCCTGTTATGACACCTATGATGTAATTCATGTTTTTTTGCGATTTTATTTTTTGACTTTTTATGCGTTTAAAAAAAAACACATACATGTACAACATTACAAAGGTACCTGTTCCAGCACCAGCTACATAAGTACCTATACTAATATTATCAAACGTTAACCAACCTAAACTGGCTAATGTAATACTCATATAAGCTTGATACGGAATAGGAAATACATTTAAAATCGACAATAACATGCCATAAAAAAACTGACTGTGTTTGCTTTTTCTAGGCTCTTCTATTTTTTGTTTTGGTTCTTGCTTTGCTAGTAGTAAAAAGTAAATGGTTATTAAAACAAATATAACAAATGCTACACGTTGCAGTATTTGTACAATTTCTGGGTGCATGCTTAAATACCTTGCAAAAATAACAGCTATTAGGGTTTGTATAATAACAATAACACAAACACCTATAGAGAACATTAATCCTCTACTATAGCCTTCTTTTATACTAATTTTAGCAGCTGTCATGTTGAGCAATCCTGGCGGAATTACTCCTACTAAAGCAATTAGCATGCTTAAAAAAAAAGTGATTGTTAAATTCAATAGTTAGTTAATTTTAAATCTAATATACGTAATTGCTTTGTCTTCTTTAAGATATTGACTTTCATAAAAGGTTTGAATCCTAGTCACTTCCTCTGGACTTCCTTCTTGTTTATAGATATTATGGTTAGCATATAATACTTCATGACCTTCACCATGCAATAAACCTAAGGTGTAACCATGCATAAACTCGGAGTCGGTTTTTAAATTCATAATCCCTTCTGGCTTAAGAATAGTTTTGTAGCGTTGTAAAAACTTAGTATTGGTCATTCTATGTTTGGTACGCTTGTATTTTATTTGCGGATCAGGAAATGTAATCCAGATTTCGTCCACTTCGTTTTCTGCAAAAACCTTGTCTACCAATTCAATTTGTGTCCTTAAAAAGGCTGCATTATTTAGGTTGTCTTCTAAAGCTGATTTTGCGCCACGCCAAAATCGTGCACCTTTAATATCTATACCAATAAAGTTTTTATCTGGATATTTTTTGGCCAATTCTACTGTATACTCGCCTTTACCACAACCTAGCTCTAAAACTAATGGGTTGTTATTTTTAAAGACTTCTTTATTCCAATTGCCTTTATACTGGTAAACGCCATCTACAATTTCTTCTCTTGTTGGTTGGAAAACATTAGCAAATATCTCGTTTTCTTTAAATCGTTTTTGTTTGTTTTTACTTCCCACTCTTAACTGTTTCTTATTTATGGTGTAAAATTAAGGAAATATACCAAAGCAGTATTATGTTTACCTTTGAAATTACGGATTCTACGTTTAAGATGGAAGTGGCATCCTTTTTTTGCT
>JALZUT010000177.1 GCA_023300575.1 Olleya sp. | reverse complement strand
TTTTGAAGTTCTATACCGTTATAAGTGTCTCCTTTTTCTATACGCATTTGTCTTTTTAACTGCTCATCGGTATAAACTGTATTACCAATAAAGTTTAGGTCTCCATAAACATATTTTTCTCCCTCTTCCAATTTTATATTAAGTGAAACTGTTTTATCATCATTAATGATTAAAGAATCTGAAATAACACGTGCGTCTCTATAGCCTACTTCTTTATATTTATCTACAAGAGATGTTAAATCTTCTTTATAATCTTCTGCTACGTACTTAGAGCGCTTTAAAAATCTAACTGGATTAATTTTCTTAGTATTTTTCATAGCTTTTCTAAGTCTTTTTTCACTTAAAATACTATCACCTTCAAAATTTATTTTCTTAACTTTTACTTTTTGACCTTTATCTATTGCAACAATCATATTAACAAATGACTTATCTATAGAATCGTTGACTACTTCTATGGTATTAACATTGACATTAGCATTTAAAAAACCACTCTTCTTGTATTTATTTTCTAAGTAATTTTCTGTAGTTGTGATAAGGTTTTCTGTAATTTTAGTTCCTTTTTCAAGTTTATTTTCTTTTATAATAAGCTCGTGTTTTCCTTTTTTAAGACCAGTTATTTGAACTTTTTTAAGCTCTGGCAAGTCTTCTAGTCTAATCTCTAGATATGCATTATTACCTTCGGTTTTTAACAAGTAAACTTCTATGTTACTAAAAAGATTAGATTTCCATAATTTTTTTATGGCGTCACTAATCTCTTCACCCGGTATCATTACCTCTGTATCTTTTCTAAGTCCAGAATAAGTAATTATGGTCTGCTCACTAAAGCTAGTAATACCGTTAACTGTAATTTCTGCTAGGTTGTATTTTTCACCTTCCGCGTAATTTAATTCCTGCGCATTAGTTAGTGTTGCACCCAAAAATAAAAATGCAATTAATGTGTAATTTAGTATTGTTTTCAAAGGTGATTTTTTAGCTAATTTGTTCACTGGTTTTCCCAAATCGTCGTTCTCTTTTTTGATATTCTATTATTGCTTCACATAAGTGTTGCTTAGTAAAGTCTGGCCAAAGTACTTGTGTAAAGTACAACTCTGCATATGCAATTTGCCATAACAAAAAATTACTTATACGTTGCTCTCCACTTGTTCTAATAAGTAAGTCAACGTCAGGTAAATTCTGCGTGTAAAGATGTGCATTTAATACTGATTCGTCAATATTTTCTGTAGAAATTATATTATTTTTAACTTTAATACTAATTTCTTTAACAGCACTTAACAGTTCTTCTCTAGAACCATAACTAAGTGCTAATGTTAAGTCCATGTGTGTATTATCCTTGGTTAAAGCAATAACTTCTTGTAATTCTTTATATACTTTTTTAGGTAAAGATGTTAAATCACCTATGGCGTTCAATTTTATCTTATTATCTAAAAGTGTGTTAATTTCTTTTTTAAGTGAAGACACTAAAAGTTTCATTAAAGTATCTACTTCTAGCTTTGGGCGTTTCCAGTTTTCTGTAGAAAACGCGTATAATGTTAAGTGATCTACCCCTAACTCTGCACAAGTCTCAACTGTTTGACGTACTGCTTTTGTACCATTTTCATGTCCAAAAGCACGTAACATTCCTTTTTGTTTAGCCCAACGACCATTACCATCCATGATTATGGCTATGTGTTTAGGCAAATGCTTTTTTTGTATGTTGTCTAGTAAATTCACTTTAAAAAACGCAGTAACAAGGGTTTCTACCAAAGGTATAAGTTAATGTAATACCAGTAAAGGTGTACCAATCATTATTATTAATATTTCCCAAACTTCTAGTATCTATTAATCCTTCTGTGTCTGGAACACTTCCATCTATTTCATCAGAGAATGTAAAACGTGCACCAATCTCTAGAGCTAATAATAATTGATTAGTAACTGACGCTTTAATACCTACAACCATAGGAATACCCCATGCAAAACTCTGTGTATCTTCAGAAACTATCATTCCATTTACATCGTAGAAAAAATTATCGTGCTGTGCTACGCTTACTCCTGTATATAAATATGGTGTCCATAAAAATCCACCATCATGCAAATTAAAATCAAAAAAAGTAAACTCGACTCCAGCAGATGCTTCTAAAATTGAATTTTTAAATTCAAAACCTCTAATTATTCTACTTGGGTCGTCAGAGTCTTTATCTATACCTTCTAATTCTGTATAAGTTAAAGATACCCTATATGAATGTCTAGGGCTTCTATTCCATTTATAAATACCTCCAAAAGCAACTTGTTTAGGTGCAATATAATCTGTAGCACCAATATCTCCAACAAAATTAGAACCACCCAAATACAAACCAATCTCGTGTATTTGTGCACTACTAAATTGTAGAGTTAAACATGTAATTACTAATAGTGTTAACTGCCTCATAAATCCTCAAAGTTTGCAAATATAATAAATAAGATTAGCCTATAACAATTTGATTGTAATAGTTATACTATTAAACAAAATTTGAAGTGTTTTATTGTTTAATTACGCTTGTCTTCTCCCCAAAGTAACTTTTTACGAAGCGTATCTAGAAAAGTTTCGTTTTTTAAAACTATCATTTTAATAGTAAACGCTGCTTTTTTTATAGTTATGGTCGTGTTTTTAGATACTGTTGCAATTCTAGAATCTAAAGACATTAAATGTTCTTTTTCTCGTCCGTTTACACTAAGGGTAATAATTGTAGAATCTTCAATCACCAAAGGTCTTGCACTTAAATTATGAGGTGCAATTGGTGTTAAAACAAAACTTGTAGTATCTGGTGTAATTACAGGACCACCACAACTTAAAGAGTAACCAGTAGAGCCTGTTGGTGTAGATACAATTAAACCATCACTCCAATAAGACGTTAGGTATTCGTCATTTAATTGTGTTTCCACAGTAATCATTGAGGTGGTGTTTTTTCTACTTACAGTAATTTCATTTAAAGCAAAATTACATATTTCTAAATCTTTATTTTTTTTAGAAGTTGAGACAGAAAGCAACGTTCTTTCAGAAATAGAATAGTCGTTTTTTAATATCTTTTTAATAGCCTCTTCAATTTCGTCATACTGTATAGTTGCTAAAAAACCCAACCTTCCAGTATTAATACCAACTATCGGGATATTTAAATCACCAACATATGTAGTAGCTCTTAAAATAGTACCATCACCACCTATACTAACTAAAAAATCAAAGCTTTTATCTAATATTTTAAAAGACTGAATTAAAGCATTGTTTTGAATATCAGCACTTAAATTAATCAAAAATTGAGCTTCAATAAAAATAGAAACCTTTTTTTGTAACAGTACGTCTATTAATAAATCAAAAGACTTCTGCGTTTTTTTCTTGTTATACTGACTGTATATTGCAACTTTCATTTACATATCAAGGTATTTGTTTAAATAATCAGAGCGTTCTTTTAGTCCTTTTATATAAGTATCTTCTTCATGCCCAGATATTACATTATAACTATATCTTCTAAAGGTTTGCATGATTTTACTTAAACCAACATTACCAATTTTTAAAGTGATTTGTATGACATCATTTTCGGCTTTAGATATAAAAGCACCTAATAATTTACCATCATTACTTTCTATAATCTGACTGACTTCACTAAACGAATAATCCATCAATCCCTTTTCTACTATTAAAATAGCACCATTTTCAGAGAAAAAAGGGGTTTCATTAAACAATCCAATTATATCATTTAGCTCATAATATCCTAAATATTTATTAGACACATCTAGAACAGGCATAATATTGCTCGAGTTTTGTGCAAAAGCTTCTAAAACATCCAACCAATTTGTATCATCTCTAACAAAAAAACCTTCACCAGCATATCTATAATCTTGTAATGCTTTTTTTGCTTCAAAGCAATGCGCATCAGTGTCTGAAATACAACCTAAGTAAACATCATTTTCGTCCTTTATAGGAATATGCGAATAGGCTAATTGATTAAAGAGCAACTGTAACTCACTTACTAAATCTATATTTAGCAAGGGTTTTATATCGTTTATAATGTATTTTGAAAGATTCATGAATTCAAAAACTTAAGTTTATGCAAATTAACCAAAAATTAGTACAAAAAAGGGGTTCTACTTTGTATTTTTGTGTTTTAAATTAACTATTAGTATGACAAAATTAAGCGTAAACATTAACAAAATTGCAACTTTAAGAAACTCGCGTGGAGGTGATACACCAAATGTGGTACAATTTGCAAAAGATGTGCAACGTTTTGGATCGGAAGGGATTACCATCCATCCAAGACCAGATGAACGACATATAAGATATCAAGATGCTTACGACTTAAAACCTGTTGTTTTTACCGAGTATAATATTGAAGGAAACCCAATCCCTAAATTTATGGATATGGTTTTAGAGTTACAACCAACACAAGTTACTTTAGTACCTGATAGTATTGACACTTTAACCAGTAACGCAGGTTGGGACACGATTAAAAATAACCGTTTTTTAGCTGAAATCATTACCGAATGTAAACGTAATGGCATTAGAACCTCAATATTTGTAGATCCAGTTTTAGAACAAATTGAAGGCGCTAAAGCAACAGGGACAGACCGAATAGAATTATATACCGAAGCTTTTGCACATCAATACAATTTAGGTAATAAAAACGGAATTAAACCCTATACTGAATGTGCAGAACTTGCCAACAAAATTGGACTTGGGGTTAATGCTGGACATGATTTATCTTTAGATAACATCCAGTTTTTTAAACAAAATATTCCAGATTTATTAGAAGTATCTATTGGTCATGCTTTGGTTGCCGAAAGTTTGTATTTAGGTATAGAAAATGTGATTAATATGTATAAGAACAAGTTAAAATAAGTAAGCAATTTCAGTAAACAAAAATTGTAAGTTTCAATTCGTAATTCATAAAATGTTATTACATTCAAAAATATTAGGACAAGGTCAACCATTCGTAATTCTTCATGGCTTTTTAGGCATGAGCGACAATTGGAAAACACTAGGTAATCAATTTGCAGAATATTTTGAGGTACACTTAGTAGACCAACGTAATCATGGACGTAGTTTTCATGATGACCAATTTCATTATGAAGCCTTAGCTGAAGATTTAAAGCATTATTTTGATACTCATAATATCAAAAACGCGATTCTTTTAGGACACTCCATGGGCGGGAAAACCGCGATGTTGTTTGCTACTCAATTTCCAGAATTATTAGGCAAGTTGATAGTTGCCGATATTTCGCCACGTTTTTACCCTGTCCATCATGATGGTATTTTAGCAGGTTTAGCCAGTTTAGATTTTGAAGTGCTAAAAAGCCGAACAGAAGCCGATAAACAATTATCAAATTATGTTTCAGAATTTGGAACGCGTCAATTTTTATTAAAAAATCTCTATTGGATAGAAAAAGGAACACTTGCCTTACGGATCAATCTTGATACATTAGCTAAAAATGTTAGCGAAGTCGGAGAAGCACTTCCAATACATTCTAAATTTGAAGGAGACACTTTATTTTTAAGAGGTGACAAAAGCGAATATATTGGCACGCAAGATGAAGTCATAATAAAAAACCATTTTCCAGAAGCACAAATTGAAACTATTAGTAAAGCTGGACATTGGTTACATGCAGAAAACCCGAAAGAATTCTATGAAGCTGTAACAAATTTTGTAAATTAAGGTCTAATTAATAAACTTAACGTTTATGAAACTTATTATAAGACTATTACTTAATGCAGTTGCAGTATTCTTTTTATCAGAAGTCCTAAAAGGTGTGCAAATAGACAATTACACCACAGCAATTATAGTAGCAATTGTATTATCTATATTAAATCTATTAGTAAAACCAATACTGGTTATTCTAACTTTTCCCATTACCATCTTAACTTTAGGTTTATTCTTATTTGTGGTTAATGGTTTTATAATCTTATTAGCAGACCAATTTATTGAGGGTTTCGCAGTTTCTAGCATTTGGACTGCCATTCTATTTAGTGTTTTACTGTCTATACTCCAATGGTTATTTCAATCGTTTTTAAAGTCCGATTCTAAATCAAAGTAAAACTTTAAAAACTCTGTCACACAACACCTTAAAAACTTTGCAATACTATAAAAAAGTAGTACTTTTGCACACCTTTTTAAAGTAAAAAGTAACTAGTGTTAAACGCCTTTTCAGGCTTTATATCATTTATAATGAATATTACAAGAGACAACATTGATGCATTAAATGCTATAGTAAAAGTAGATATTACTAAAGACGATTATAGCGATAAAGTAGATAAAATCTTAGCAGATTACAAAAAAACAGCAAACATCCCAGGATTTAGAAAAGGTCAAGTACCAATGGGAATGGTAAAAAAACAATACGGTAAAGCAGTATTAGTTGATGAAGTAAACAAAATACTTCAAGAGTCTTTAAACAAATATTTGACTGAAGAAAAGCTAGATGTTTTAGGGCAACCATTACCTAAACAACAAGACGAAATTAATTGGGAAGCAGATTCTTTTTCTTTTGAATTTGAATTAGGTTTATCACCAGAATTTAAAGTAGACCTAAAAGGTAAAAAAGCCATTACGCATTACAACATCACTGCAGATGAAAAGATGATAAATGAGCAAATAGAACGTATTCAAAAGCAATACGGTAAAATAGTTTCTGAAAAAGAAATTAATAAGGATAGTGAAATAACTGGAGCTTTTAAAAACGAAGAGAAAGAGATTGATAATACAGTAACAATCACTTTAGATAAGTTTAAAGGAAAAGCAACCGAAAAGAAATTTATTGGTACTAAAGCTGGTGATGTTATTACTTTAAAAACTAAAGATTTATTTAATGACGACCACGAGTTAATGAATGCTCTAAAAATAGAGCATGATGCAGTACATGGTTTAAATATAGATGTAACATTTACAATTACAGAGATTAACAAGCGTGAACTAGCTGACTTAGATCAAGAATTATTTGATAAGTTATTTGGTAAAGATGGTGTTAAATCTGCGACAGAATTAAAAGCTAAGATTAAAGAAGATGCAGAAAAGCAGTTTGTACAACAATCTGACCAAAAATTATTAAACGATGTTACAGAGTATTTAGTTGATACTACTAAATTTGATTTACCAGCTCAATTCCTTACAAAATGGATGCAAGTTTCAGGTGAAAAACAATTAGATGAAGCACAAGCAAAAGAAGAATACGAAAAGTCTGAAAAAAGC
>JALZUT010000176.1 GCA_023300575.1 Olleya sp. | reverse complement strand
GGGTTAATACGTTCTGCACGCATTTTTATTTGTTTTTGGCTTTCTTCTCCCGAAACATAAAGTGTCTTATAAGGTAATTTTAATGAAATTTGAAGCAGTAATGTACTCTTTCCTATTCCTGGCTCTCCTCCTAAAAGTGTTAAAGAGCCTGGCACAATACCACCTCCTAAAACACGATTAAATTCTGCGTCTAAAGTATCTAATCTTGCTTCTTTAGAAGCATCAATTTGTTTAATAGTAAGCGGTTTAGAAACTTTTTTCTGAGTATTAGCTGGTGTTTTCCAATCACTTTTTTCTGGTTTTTGCACAACTTCTTCTACAATGGTATTCCATTCTTTACAAGCTTTGCATTGTCCTTGCCATTTGGTGTATTGCGTGCCGCAATTTTGACAGAAAAAAGTGGTTTTTACTTTTGCCATGTTTACTTTCCGCAAGGCGGAAATGTCTTTAATTTAATTAATTGTTTCTTCCGCGAAAGCGAAAGCTTATTTTATTAGTAACCAAAGTCGGCTTTAATTTGTTCTGCTAATTCTAGAACCTGATCTTTTGTAATACCACCAATTTCATCTAAAATATAGGCAGATTGATAAGTTTTCATTGCTTTTTTAGGTTCTCCAGTTTCTTCGTAATAACGTCCAAGATAATAATGTCCAAGCAAAGTATCTGGATATTCTTTTCTGGCTAGTTTACCCAAATCTTCGAAATAGTCTAATTTTTTATTTTTTTTAATGGCAGCTTCTATAGCTTTAAAATCATTAATTAGTATCGGTTTTTTTATTCCGAATAAATCATCTATTGTTTGATATTTTTCTACTAAATAATCAACTGGATTACCTTCTAGTTTAAGGACGCTTTCTTTGTATTCTTTTTTACTAATTGGTTGAAAAACAAGGAAGATACTTTCTAAGGCTTTTGGTATTGCATGAACTGGTAGCGAGTAGTGTGATGGTCCATCAAATATCTCAAAAGTTTTTAGGACATTTGCATTTTCTATAGCTGCTAAACTTTTGGACAGCACCTCTGTATTGGTTTTAATTGATTTAACATCATTATTTGAAGCTGCTAAATAATAAAATGTTTTTTGTTCTATTTTAGAAAAGCGTTCTTCTAAATAAGTTGCCATATCTGGAACTAAATCTGGACTTAAAACCACATATGCCTGAAATAATGGAATACCTTTTAATAAAAAATAATTAATAAAATTAGCTGTTTTACCATGACCTACTGCTACCTTAAAGTTTTCTGTACGAAACGTTTTATTAATGTATGGCACTAATTCCATACTTATAAATTCAAAAAATGCAGCTCCAGTTTCTACAGGTAACGAGTTTGCTTCATCATAAAAACAGTCTTCATTTCGTTTTTTAAATTGATTGATTCCTACCACAATTGCTTCTGGGATATCTTCCCAATAAGCATAATAGTCTGTAACACCAGCTACAGGCTCGAATAAATAATCACCATCAAAAACATAAATAACTGGATACTTTTTATCTGATGTATCGTAGTTTCTTGGTAATTGTATTTTAAGCTGCCTAGCATCACCTAGTTTTTCAGAATTAAGCTCTTTATAAAGTGTTTGAGCAGTAAATTGTTGTGTGAAAAATAAACCTATTAAAAAGATGACAATGTGTTTCATAATTTATATACTAAAAAGATTTGATGGCAAGTTACAAATTATTTATTTCGGTTAAAAAAAGGGAGATATAATAACGAAATTCCACCTAAAATAATAACTAAAAAAGTTTGTGACGCCCACATAATCCAACCAAAAGCGAAACTAGGTTCTTTTGCTATTGCAAAGATTGAAAAGGCTGCAAATATTGCTGCTGGATAAGAACCAATACCACCATTTGTAGCTGCTATACTAAAACTTGCAGATATGAAACCGATTAAAATAGCACCAAATGGTATGTTGTTTAAATCTGAAATTGCAAATGAAGTTACATAGAACATCAAAATATACATAGTCCAAATAAATAAGGTATGAAATATGAAAGCCCACTTTTTTTTCATCTTAAAAATACTAAGAGCGCCTTCTATTAATCCGTTAATAAAATTTTTAATCTTTAAAGCTAATTTTGATTGACTTCGTTTTATAACTAAAATAAAGATTAGTACTAAAACTAGTAACCCAATGACTCCAATAATAAGTTTGGTAAGGTTAAATTTTTCGGATAAAAACCCATAAATAAAGTCAAACTGAAGAAACAGCGTTACCGTAATAATACCTAGCATTACTATTAGGTCTGCAATACGCTCTGCCACTATAGTACCAAAACCTTTCTCAAACGAAACACCTTCGTAATTTGTAAGGATTGACGCTCTGGCAACTTCTCCTGCACGAGGTATCGTGTAATTAATTAAATAAGTTGCAAAAACAGCCATTATACTATTGCCTAATTTAATTTTATAGCCTAAAGGCTCTAACATAAACAACCAACGATAAGCTCTTGATAAATGACTAAGTAATCCAAAAAAAACCCCTAATAAAATCCAATTTTTATCTGCTTTTTTCCAATATTCTAAAATAGTAGAAATAGAAACTTCATGTAAAGAATACCATATCAAAAAAACGCCCAACAAGATTGGGAGCGCAATTTTTAATACTTTATATAATGGCTTTATTGCCATTTACTTTAATAAGTTATTTGCTTCATCGGGAAACACCAATGAAGGTTTAAAAATCTTAGCTTCTTCTATATCCATAAAAGCATAGGTAATTAAAATCAGTACATCTCCTGATGATACTAATCTTGCTGCCGCACCATTTAATGTGATTTCACCACTATTTCTTGGACCAGGAATAGCATAAGTTTCCAATCGTGCACCATTGTTATTGTTTACAATCTGTACTTTTTCGCCTTGTATAATGTTGGCTGCATCCATTAAATCTTCATCAATAGTAATACTACCTATATAATTTAGGTCAGCACCTGTTACTTTTACACGATGAATTTTTGATTTTACTACTTGTATTTGCATAGGGCAAAGATAATTAATTTAGAGCGATATTATCTATTAATCTTATATCGTCTGCATAAACTGCAATAAACGCTCTATAGGTTTTTGTTTTAGATTTACGATTTACTGTTTTTAAGGTTTTAGTATCTGCAATTATAAAATATTCTAATTCTAATAATCTATGTTTTGCAAACTGCTTAATAACCCATTCTGTTACTTTATTAGCACTTTTTGTGCCAAATTTTTGTTTCGCTTCATTAAGTGTTTTATAAATAAAAGGCGCAGCCTTTTTATAGTTGGGCTTTAGTCTTGTGTTTCTAGAACTCATTGCTAAACCATTAACTTCTCTGTGTATTTTACATCCTATAACTTTTACCGGAATATGATACTTTTCTACTAACTTTTTAATAATAGTTAATTGCTGAAAATCTTTTTCTCCAAAATAAGCATTATTTGGTTTTACAATTTCAAAAAGACGTTTAACTATAGTGCCTACTCCGTCAAAATGACCTTGTCTAAATTTACCTTCCATTTCAAATTCTAACCCATCAAATTCAAAGTGGTCTGCTTTGGTATTACCTTCATATATATCTTCTACACTTGGCGCATAAATAAAAATATTTTTAGAAACAGTCTCTAAAAGCAACGTATCAGACTCTAAAGTTCTTGGGTATTTTTTTAAATCTTCTACATTATCAAATTGCGTTGGATTTACAAAAATACTAACTATTACAAAATCATTATTAGCAAGCCCTTCTTTAACTAAGGATAGATGGCCTTGATGGAGGGCACCCATAGTAGGAACAAAACCTAAAGTTAAACTCTTTTTGTTTAATGTTTCTAAGCATGTCTTTATTTGTGTTTTATTAGTAAATACAAGCATTTTTTAATATTTAATTAACGCTTGCAAACTTAATATTTTAGTGGCAATCTGCATAAATTTTTGTACTTTTGCGTGTTTTTTATTTATAATTTCGAAAAACTAAAACGATTTAATCACGATAAACAAAACAGAATGAAAGATAAGAGGATATTATTTGTATCATCTGAAGTGGTGCCATATTTGCCTGAAACAGAAATTTCTTCAATGTCTTTTGAAGCACCAAGAATGGTGAATCAACAAGGTGGACAAATAAGGATCTTTATGCCTCGCTATGGTAACATAAACGAGCGTAGACATCAATTACATGAAGTAATACGCCTATCTGGTATCAATCTTGTGGTTAATGATTTAGATATGCCATTAATTATAAAAGTAGCCTCTATACCTAAAGAACGTATTCAGGTTTATTTTATTGATAATGATGAGTATTTCAAAAGAAAAGCAACACTAACAGATGAAGACGGAAATCTTTTTAAAGATAATGATGAGCGTGCAATTTTCTTTGCTAAAGGTGTTATTGAAACTGTTAAAAAATTAAATTGGGCTCCAGATATTATTCATGTTAATGGGTGGTTAGCTTCATTATTACCGCTTTACTTAAAACAATTTTACAAAGACGAACCTCTATTTAGCGAAAGCAAAATTGTGACATCTGTTTATAATAAAAGTTTTGAAGGTGCACTTAATAATGAATTATTTAATAAAATTAAGTTTGATAAGATAGAAGACGATTCTATCAAAATATTAAAAGACCCTACATACGATAATATAATGAAGGTAGCAGTAGATCAATCTGATGCTTTAATTGTTGGATCTAAAGAGTTATCTAAAGAGTTATTAGACTACATGAAAGACTCCAAAAAACCAGTGTTAGAATTTCAAGATAAAGATGAATTTGCGGAAGCATACACTAATTTTTATACAAATAGCGTTTTAGGCTAAACACGAGACATCCCTTTTTTTAAAAAAATTATATGAAACCATTCTTTTTAAACACAATAAGAACTATTGCCTTGTTGTCAACTATTGCAGTAACATTTACTGCTTGTAACGAAGACTTTGTAAATGTTGAAAGTGACATTAGAGGTGTTCAAGACTTTATTACTAACAGCAAATTGTTTCCTTTTACAGCCTACAACAAAAAAATTGAAGGTGTTCAAACAAATGGTTTACCAAGTTATTTATTAGGTGTTTATGATGACCCTAATTATGGTGCAACAGCAGCAAGTATAGTTGCACAAGTTGTTCCGGATCTTTTAGATCCAGACTTTGGAGATAA
>JALZUT010000175.1 GCA_023300575.1 Olleya sp. | reverse complement strand
ACTCGTTTTAAAATTAAAGGGTATAATCAAGAGTGGTTTGACCGAGAAATTAGAGCACGAATTATCGAACTGAATAAGTCTGATAACGAGGAATTGAAATTGCAAACTGGATATTTGTTGCGATAAAAACGAAATGACAACAATGTATATAAAAAATAGCGCAAGTCTCTGATAACAAGAAGGTTTAGGCATTTATAGGAAGTCGCCAAATTTTTAAATTTGACAATTTTCCAAAAATAAAATAAATAGTAAAATTTAAAAATTCGGCTTGTGTTTAACCGAATAGTAGTTGCTTATTTTTAGCGCTACTTTTCATATACACGACCGTTGCCATCAAGCTTGACCCGTCCTGAATTAAGGCTACATATCGAAAATAGAGGATTAAGATACTTTAATTATAGCGTTAGGTATGACTAGGTAAATTTGGATTAAACCTAAGGTTAGGTTAAATTTACTAGAAAAACCGAAGTGTGTAATTAATGTTACACTATCATACGTAGATAGGTGCTACCTTAATAAAAAAATAATAGAAAAACATGAAAAATATAATAGGAATAGACAAGAAAAAAGCTGACGATTTGATCATCAAACTAAATGATTTACTGGCAAATTATCAGTTGTTTTATCAAAACCTAAGAGGATTACATTGGAATATTAAAGGTAAAGAATTCTTTGAATTACATTTAAAATTTGAAGAGCTCTACAATGATGCAATTATTAAAGTAGATGAAATAGCAGAGCGCATTTTAACGCTTGAAGGTGAACCATTTCATACGTTTTCTGACTACCTTAAAATTACACAAATTAAAGAAGAAAAAAGTATTATTAATGGGACTAAAGGGGTTGAAGTTGTTGTAAAGAATTTTTCAACTTTAATAAGAAAAGAACGCATTATTCTTTCTCTAGCTTCTAATGCAGATGATGAGGGTACTGTAAGTTTAATGAGTGACTATATTTCTCAAACTGAAAAAACGTTATGGATGTTAAATTCTTATTTAAGATAGAAGCTATATAAAAAAACCGAAAACACTACGATATTTACGAATCATAGTAACCTAATGGATACTAGTCTTGATATAACAACAATTGGGAACAATTTTAAAAAATCGTAAAAAAGCGATTTTTTTTAGTCCATTAAGATGTTTTAGCTGTTTAAAAATCATTTTTCTTATACCTGTCCTCCCACTTTAAACTTTCCATGATACGCTTAATATCCTTTTGTAAATAGTGTGCAGCAGGTAAAATAGAATCGTAGTTAGGTTTAGTATAAAAATACAACGAACCTGTTACAAAGTGGTTAATACTGTCTGTGATATAAAATTGAGATTGACTGGCTGCATTACCACCAACTTCATAAAACATTCCGTAAACGTTTCGGTCTTTGTTATCGTAAATTTGTTCTGTAATTTGGTCTGCTTTTTTGGTATGCTCTTGGGTAAAATTTTGTGCGTTTTTTAAGTACTTAATTAGTCGCGCTTCACCATCAATAGCTTTGTAAGTTAAATAGATCGTTCCTTTTAACTTTTTATATTCTATATTAAGTCCAAAACTATTAACATCATCTTTTAAACGTTTAATGACTATGGTATCGCTTTGTTGGTTTCTATCAAAACTAAAAGGTAAGTTTTTAATATAGACTTTATAATCTGCATCTGGATATTCTAAACGCAAATAACCTTCAGGTTTAGGTATTGGATCACTACCACAACTTGCAAGTGTTAGTATTAAAAGAAAAAGTAATGCTTTATATTTCATATAAA
This sequence comes from Olleya sp., assembly GCA_023300575.1. Classification (GTDB taxonomy): domain Bacteria; phylum Bacteroidota; class Bacteroidia; order Flavobacteriales; family Flavobacteriaceae; genus Olleya. The sequence continues at coordinate 5,593 of JALZUT010000175.1, read as the reverse complement.
AAAACTTAAACAAGTTAAGTGTGTTATTTAGTTATTCCAATCAGATTTTATGGTAACGTAATTTTTACACGCTTTATTCTTTTTTTATCTAAAGCTTCTATAGTAAAAACGTAGTTTTCAAAATTTATTTTACTGTTTCGTTTTGGAAAGCCACCTGAGTTTTCTAAAATAAAACCTGCAAGGGTTTCGGCTTCACCTTTATTATCTTCAAAAACAGCATCATCTTCTAGCTTTATAATTTTATAAAAGTCTTTTAAAGCGGTCTTACCTTCAAATACATAATTTTTATCATCTAATTTTGAATAAATAAGATCTTCATCATCAAACTCATCACTTATATCACCTACAATTTCTTCAATAATATCTTCTAAAGATATTAATCCAGAAGTCCCACCATACTCGTCTACTACAACTGCTAAATGCACTTTCTTTTCCTGGAATTCGGCCATCAAATCATCTAATTTTTTATTTTCTGGTACAAAGAAAGGCTTGCGTAAAAGGGTGGTCCAATCAAATTGTTTTTTATTTATATAAGGTAGTAAATCTTTTACATATAAAACACCTACAATACTATCTATATTGTCTTTATAAACAGGAATCCTAGAAAAGCCTTTACTAATAATCTCTGGGAGTATAGCTTCATAAGACTGCTCTATATCTAAAGCAAATGCATCAATACGTGGTTGCATAGCTTGTTTTGTATCTGTGTTACCAAAACTAACAATACCTTGCAGTATTTTTTGCTCTTCTTTGGTTGTATCGTCTTCACTAGTTAACTCTAATGCTTGTGATAATTGGTCGATACTTAAATTAGATTTTTGTTTTCCTAATTTATTATGAATACCTAAAGTAACGCTTCGCATTGGTAAACTTAAAGGCGAAAATAACACATCTAAAATACGTAAAGGATATGCCATAAAAGTAGCAAACTTCATATTGTTACGACTTGCATAAATCTTAGGTAAAATTTCGCCAAATAATAAAATTAAAAAAGTAATAACAACAACTTCTACAAGAAATTTAACCGCAGAAGAGGTAATACCAGAAAACAAATAGTTTCCTAAAAAGGCAAATAGAATAACAATTCCGATATTTATAAAATTATTAGCTACCAATATAGTGGCTAGTAGTTTTTTAGGACGCTCTAAAAGCGTAGCTATTACTTTTACTTTTTTATTGCTTTGTAAAGCATCGTCTTCAAAATCTGCTTTTGATAAAGAAAACAACGCTACTTCTACTCCAGAAATTAGTGCAGAACAGAATAATAAGATAATTAAAAGTGTAATACCAAGTATAACATTAGTATTGCTACTTGCAATTAATAAAGAAATAAAACTCGAGGGTTCAGGGTCCATAATTATTAATTAAAACGGAAGATCATCATCTCCAATAGATGCTGACTTAGGTTGTGTTTTAGCTTTTGGCGCTTCTGTTTTAATTGAAGGTGAAGCTAAGTTAGTCGTAGCACCAGATTCTTTTTTAGTACTTAAAAAAGTAAATTCTGAAACTTGTATTTCTGTACTATAACGGTCGTTTCCAGAATCGTCTTGCCATTTTCTAGTTTTTATGCGTCCTTCTAAATAGACTTTATCGCCTTTTGTAAGATATTTTTCACAAATTTCGGCTGCTTTATTACGCAGCACTATATTATGCCATTCTACATTTGTGACACGCTCGTTAGTTTGCTTACTTGTGTACGTCTCATTAGTGGCTAAAGGAAAACGACCAACACATCCACCTCCTTCAAAATAGTGCATTTTTACTTCGTCGCCTAAATGACCTATTAGCATTACTTTATTAAGAGTTCCTGACATAATTGTGTGGTTTTTTTACTTCGCAAAAATATAGCTTTGCAATTCAATGTTACTAAAATTAATAAAAAATATTTAAGTGCTGTCACTTAGGCTTTTAAAAATTAAAATTTTCAATAAAATTTCCTATCAAAATTGGAACTGGATAGTTTTCTATTGTATCTAATTCTATTCCGTTTGGTAAGCTGTTATCCATAGTTAAAACCCAAAATTTAGTATGTAAATGTTGATGAGATAACTTATGGATAATCGGTTGCTCATTATATAAAGATAACTTAAATGTATTTGCTTTTAAAAATAAAAATGTGCCTACCTCCTTTTTTATAGTTAAAATTGAAGCCTCTTTATTGGTTTCTACTAAAGGAAATTGATACAGGTTTTGCCAAATTCCGCTTCCTTGACGTTGCTCTAAAACTGTTTTGTTATCTGAAGATAGTACCACAATAAAATTAAAGTGTTTTTTTGAAACCTTTGTTTTTTTTGGCTTTACAGGTAATTGTGCTATTTTATTTTGCTGTAAAGCAACACATGAATTGTTGAAAGGACAACTGTTACAATCTGGACTTTTAGGTTTGCATTGTCTTGCACCAAATTCCATTATAGCTTGGTTAAACGTAGCTGGTTGTTTTGGATCAATCAACTCTTGTGCTAATTGCTTAAACTGCTTAAACCCTTTTGGCTGATTTATAAGTGTTTCAATTCCAAAGACTCTAGATAATGCTCTGTAAACATTACCATCTACAACTGCAGTTCTTTCATTAAAACAAATAGACGCAATCGCACTAGCAGTATAGTCACCAACGCCTTTTAATTTAATAATCTCATCAAAAGTATTAGGGAATTTACCATTTAAATCGGTTACAATATACTTAGCAGAAGCGTGTAAATTTCGAGCTCTAGAATAATATCCTAAACCTTGCCATAATTTCAACACTTCTTGCTCATCTGCTTTAGCTAAATCAAAAACAGTAGGGAAAGTTGTAGTAAAAGCAATGTAATATGGTAAGCCTTGAGTCACTTGTGTTTGCTGCAAAATAATCTCGGAAAGCCAAATAAAATAAGGGTTTATGGTGTTACGCCAAGGTAAATCACGTTTGTTGACTGTATACCAATTAATTAACTTTTTTGTGAAATTCATTTACATTTATAAAATAAGAAATGTAAAAGTAAAGTTTATCACATTAAATTTTAATTAATTAGGTTTGAAATATTGAATATTAAATGCCTATATTTGCGCACCCTTAGAAAAATTATATAACCCAAATAAGAAAAAGAATATGACTAAAGCTGATTTAGTAGCAAAAATTTCAGAAAAATTAGGAATTGAAAAAGGAGATGTACAAGCTACCGTAGAAACATTTATGGAAGAGGTAAAAACATCTTTAGAAAGTGGAGATAACGTATACTTAAGAGGATTCGGAAGTTTCATTATCAAAAAAAGAGCAGAAAAAACAGGAAGAAACATTTCAAAAAATACAACAATTAAGATTCCTGCTCACAACATTCCGGCATTTAAACCTGCTAAAGTTTTTGTTGAAGGTGTAAAAACTAACGTTGACGTAAAGTAAAAAAAATTATAAACGAATTATTAATCTAAAAAAAATTAACCTATGCCAAGTGGTAAAAAACGTAAAAGACACAAGGTTGCAACGCACAAGCGTAAAAAACGTAGACGTGCTAATCGTCACAAGAAGAAAAAATAATTCAAAAAAGTAGTTTTTACAACTACTTTTTTGGTTTATTAAAATTAACGTTCTTTGAAAACAGAGTTTATAAATTACACGTACAACCTTACGTGTTAACTAAACTCTACCGGATTTAAAAAATCCTGTGAATATCTTACTATCGCAGTTAAGATATTATTGTATAATCCATCTGTACTTAATTGTATGGATAAAAATTAACCTTAAATGGATAAAGAATTAATTATTAGATCTAGTCCAGAAGCTGTTAATTTTGCCTTATTAAAAGATGGAAAATTAATTGAATTACATAAAGATGAAGATGGTAACAATTTTGCTGTTGGTGATGTGTTTATTGCCAAAATTAGGAAAGCTGTACCAGGTTTAAATGCTGCATTTGTAAATGTAGGTTATGAGAAAGATGCATTTTTGCACTATCATGATTTAGGCCCAAAAATTTCTTCAGTTTTAAAATTCACAAAAAGTGTAAGCACAGGTAAATTAAAAGATTTTTCTTTAAAGAATTTTCCATTTGAAAAAGATATTGATAAAGGCGGAAAGATAACAGACGTCTTAAAATCAAATCAGTCTATATTAGTACAAATAGTTAAAGAACCTATATCAACTAAAGGCCCAAGAATAAGCTCAGAGCTTTCTATAGCTGGTAGATATATTGTTTTAGTGCCTTTTTCTGATCGTATTTCTATTTCTCAAAAAATAGAAAGCAAAGAAGAAAAAGAACGTCTAAAACGTTTAGTTAGGAGTATTACTCCTAAAGGTTTTGGAGTTATTGTACGTACTGTAGCAGAAGGCAAAAAAGTAGCCGAACTAGATAAAGATTTACAAAATTTGGTTGGTCGTTGGACAGCAATGTGTAAAAAATTACATAAAGCAAACCATCCTACCAAAGTTTTAGGTGAATTAAATAAAGCCTCTTCAATTTTAAGAGACATATTTAATGATTCCTTTACAGGAATTCATGTAGATGATGAAGCTTTACATGCACAAGTAAAAGATTATGTGCAAGAAATTGCACCAAATAAAGAATCAATCGTTAAATCATATCAATCTAATGTTCCAATTTTTGAAAAATTTGGGATAGAACGACAAATTAAAACTGCTTTTGGTAAAACAGTATCTATGTCTAAAGGAGCGTATCTTGTCATAGAACATACCGAAGCACTTCATGTTATTGATGTAAATAGTGGTAATAGATCAAACAAATCAAACTCGCAAGAAGACACTGCACTTGAAGTTAACTTAATATCTGCAACTGAAGTTGCAAGACAATTAAGACTTCGTGATATGGGTGGAATAATTGTAATTGATTTTATAGATTTAAATACTGCAGAACACAGAAAAAAACTCTATAATCATCTTCGTGATGAAATGAAAGATGACAGAGCCAAACACAAAATATTACCTCCAAGTAAGTTTGGATTGATTCAAATAACACGTCAAAGAGTAAGACCAGAAATGAACATTAAAACCAGAGAGGAAAACCCTAACGGAATTAATGGTCAAGAAGTTGAAGCACCAATAAATATAGTGCAAAAAATTACTTATGACTTAGAACAACTATTAAAAAAAGACTTTCAAAAGGTGACCTTAAACACACATCCTTTTATAGCAGCCTTTTTAACAAAAGGTTTTCCATCTATTCGTTCAAAATGGTTTTTTGAACACAAAAAATGGATAAAAATTCAACCTAGAGATGCTTACACATATCTTGAATATCATTTTTTAGATAAAAATGGTAAACAGATCAAATAAAAAAAGCCTTACTAATAAATATTAGTAAGGCTTTTTTTATGCGTAAAACTTTATTAAATCATTACCAATAAAGGCTCAGACTAATAGTTTACGCTGAGCTTATCGAAAGATTGTATCTTTTTACTACCATATATGGCAGTAAAAAAAGGATACTACTACACTTAACGTAAAAAAGACGGTTATTTGAAATTTCAAATAACCGCCTTTTTCATATAAAACTAATCTTAATTACTGTTTTTGTGGACCACCACTAACGATAAAGAATTGACTTCTTCTGTTAAGATCATGGTCTTGATCTGTACAAGGATTGCAATCTATAGTTGGTTC
>JALZUT010000174.1 GCA_023300575.1 Olleya sp. | reverse complement strand
ACTTTACTGATGACGAGATTTGGCACTACATAAATAACTTTAATCCAATGGATAAAGCTGGTGCTTATGGTATCCAAGAATGGATAGGGCAAGTTGGTGTTACTAATATAGAAGGCTCATTTTTTAACGTTGTTGGCATGCCAACACATCTTGTTTACGAAACGTTAAAGACTATTGCAGAGGGATTTTAGAGTCGTATTTTTGTAGTAAATCTTTATTATGAAATTTTTAAAAACTGGCATACTTTTACTTTCATTAATCTTCTTATTTAATTGCAAGCAAAAACAAGTTGCAACTATAAAAGGATTAGCAGATATTTCTACTAAAATAGAAACCCCTAAAAAGGCAGCCTTCCTACCTAACAAACAATTTAACGACTATTGGTATAATGGTGAAGCCGAAATCACCTCTTACAAATTAGAAATGGCACGTTATGGCGAAATCAGAAACGGAAAAGCGGTTTTAATATACGTAACAGAACCTTTTTTAGCAAAAGAGCAAGTCAAAGCAGACCGTAACGATCCAAAAAATGTTAATATTTTAAAGCTAAACAGTACTAAAAACTTTAATACTGGTGTGTATCCGTATTCTATAATGCAAAGTACATTTTACCCTATTGCAAATAACCAACATGCGGTAAAAGTTAGTGCTTCTGTACAAGAATGGTGTGGACATGTGTACACACAACTTAACAATAGAGCCGAATTTAAAATTACCTCTCACTCTTATTTTGAAGGCGAAGCTGACCAAAATTTTAGCCTTAAAAAAAGTGTTTTAGAAAACGAAATCTGGACGCAACTTCGTATAGACCCTAATAGTTTACCTACAGGAGATTTTAGCATCATTCCTAGCTTAGAGTTTGTAAGACTAAAACATAAACCTTTAAAAAGTTATAACGCTTTCGCGGAAAGTAAGCCAGGACAATACACGCTTAATATAAAAGAATTAAACCGCAAACTGGTTATTAATTACAATAAAGACTTTCCATTTACAATCGAAAATTGGGAAGACACACAAAACGGTTTAACCTCTAAAGCCACAAAATTAGAAACCATAAAATCCGCGTATTGGAGTAAAAAAAGTAATGCAAATTCTGACTTAAGAAAAACATTACAATTAGATTAGCATATACTTTTAACAACTATATTTGTTAAACACAAATGCTAGTTTATGTTTTTAGATGCTATCAAATCAGAATATCTCCATTCGCTTATTGTACTGGCTATATTTATTGTAATTCGTTTTATTCTTAAATTTTCAATAAGAAGAATAGGTAAAAGAAGTGGTATAAATGATGCCAGAATTAGACTTATTTCGCGTTATACTACTGTAATGCTTTTTTTAATTTTCATTTTATTTATAGCTTATATTTTTGGTACAGACTTTAAAGATTTAGCGGTTATATTCTCCTCTTTATTTGCTGTTATTGGTATTGCTTTATTTGCTATTTGGTCTATACTAAGTAATGTAACATCAGGGATTATTATGTTTTTCTCTTTTCCTTATAAGGTTGGAGATAAGATTAAAATCCACGATAAAGACTTTCCTATAGAAGCTGTTGTAGAAGACATTAGAGCCTTTCAACTTCATTTAAGATTGGATAATGGAGATTTGGTGACCTATCCAAATAATCTAATTCTACAAAAAGCGGTTACTTTAGTTAAGAAAGATGCAATAATGGAAGAGAATTATGGTGCTTTTGAATAGTTTATTTATTTTCAATATTTTATTAATCAAATAGATAGAAACAGAAGATTTCAAAAACTATTAAATTTTAATAAAACTTCTAATTCCGACACAGTCGGAAGCATAAAATTCAGAAATGATAAGCAAAAGGATGTAGATGCAAAGCGCAACTTTAAGCACGAAATCCAAAAAGCGAATGGTGCTTTAGCAAATGCGTAGCATTCATGAACACTTTATTTTAAATAATATAATTGAGTAATTACTGATTTTGATTTTTTTTTTGATTTTATATTTAGTTTATTAAAGCAAAATGAATAGAAAGAAAGTTAAAGAAATCTAAAATTTAAATATTCCAAAGACGATTGTTTATATTTGAATCTATTCCGAAAATTTAGGAAAAATCACTAATAAACAATGAAAAAAAAGCTAGCTACTCTCCTACTTCTTTTAGTATTCACAACAGTTAATTACGCACAACAACCCGAAAAATTAAACCCTTCGCAAATACACGAAGCCGTTAAAAAACTAAACTTTTTAGGTTCGGTTTTATATGTTGCTGCACATCCAGATGATGAAAATACACGTTTAATATCATACATGTCAAACCATGTAAAAGCACGCACAGCATACTTGTCTTTGACACGTGGTGATGGTGGACAAAACTTAATTGGCCCAGAACTTAGAGAGCTTTTAGGTGTTATTCGTACGCAAGAATTACTAGCAGCAAGACGTACAGATGGTGGCGAGCAGCTTTTTACACGTGCTAACGATTTTGGTTACTCAAAACACCCAGACGAGACTTTAGCTATTTGGAACAAAGAAGAAGTGCTTAGTGATGTGGTGTTAGCCATTAGAAAATTTAAACCAGATGTTATCATCAACCGCTTTGACCACAGAAGTCCAGGGACTACTCATGGTCATCATACTACTTCTGCACTTTTAGGTCTAGAAGCTTTTGATCTAGCTAATGATAAAAATGCGTATCCAGAGCAAGCAAAACAATACGGAACTTGGCAAGCTAAACGTCAATTTTTTAATACGTCTTGGTGGTTTTACGGAAGTAGAGAAAAATTTGAAGCAGCAGATAAGACAAATTTATTGAGTTTTGATGTTGGTGTTTATTATCCTGCTTTGGGTTTATCAAACAACGAAATAGCTTCACTAGCAAGCAGCAAACACTTATGTCAAGGTTTTGGTAGACCAACAACAAGAGGTAGCCAAACCGAATGGGTAGAACTTATTAAAGGTGATTTACCTAAAGACAAATCAAACTTATTTGATGGTATCAATACGACTTGGACACGTGTAAAAGGTGGAGATAAGATTGAAAGCATTTTAAAAAATATTGAGCAGAATTTTAATTTTCAAAATCCTTCATCACATCTTACAGCATTATTAGACGCTAGAAATAAAATACAGGATATAAATGACGACCACTGGAAAACCATTAAAACCAAAGAAATAGACCGTATTATCCAAGCATGTGCTGGATTGTATCTAGAAGCATCAGCAAGCACACCAACAAGTAGTAATGGTCAAACTATAGATATTAATATTGAGGCTTTAAACCGAAGTAATGCAACACTATTCTTAGAATCATACAAGGTTTCGACAGAAAACAGTGTGATGTCTAAGTCGCTTTTTTTAGAAGAAAATAAAAAAGAAAATCTTAAAGAAACAATTGTTATTCCAAAGAACTTAAAACCAACTTCACCTTATTGGTTAAATCAAAAAGGGACTTTAGGGATGTACAAAGTGGATGATAAAAGTTTAATTGGTAAGCCCGAAACACCAAGAGTAGTAACAATTGATTTCAATTTAAAAATTGACAATCAAACGTTTACCATCACCAAAGACGTGATTTACCGTTACTCTAAACCAGATAAAGGTGAATTGTACAGACCTTTTGAAATCATTCCGGAAGCCTCTGCTAAAATCGGAGAAAAAGTAATTATTTTTGAAACTGATAAGCAAAAAGAAATTCCTGTAAAAGTAAAAGCTGGTCGCGATAATTTAGAAGGTTATATAACCTTAGCACATCCTAAAGGGTGGTCTGTTTTTCCGGACAAGCAAAAAATAACTATAGCCAATAAAGGTCAAGAACAGACTTTGGTATTTACTGTTGTTCCGCCAAAAAATCAAAGTGAAGGCTTACTAACACCAATGGTACATATTGGTAATGACGTTTACACAAAAGAATTAGTAGAAATAGATTATGAGCACATCCCGTTTCAGACTGTATTATTACCAAGCGAAAGCAAAATTGTACGTCTAGACATCCAAAAACGTGGCGAAAACATTGCGTATATAGAAGGTGCAGGAGATGTTGTACCAGAAAGTTTAGAGCAAATTGGGTATAATGTTAGAATTTTAAAACCTGAAGAAATTACTGCAGAACGACTAAGTGCTTTTGACGCTGTTGTTGTTGGTATTAGAGCTTATAACGTAGTAGATGAATTAAAATTTAAGCAAGCTGTTTTATTTGATTTTGTAGAAAACGGAGGAAATATGATTGTGCAGTACAATACTAACAGACGTTTAAAAGTAGATGATCTAGCACCTTATAATTTAAAATTATCTAGAGATCGTGTTACAGATGAAAACGCAGCAGTTACCATATTAGAACCTAAACATGAACTACTAAATTTTCCTAACGCTATAACCTCTAAAGATTTTGAAGGTTGGACACAAGAACGTGGTTTGTACTTTCCTAATGAATGGTCTAGCGAGTTTACACCTATTCTATCTATGAAAGATAAAGGCGAAAC
>JALZUT010000173.1 GCA_023300575.1 Olleya sp. | reverse complement strand
CTGAAGTAAAATCCACCTCTCTTTAGCTAAAGAGAGGAGCCACATACGAGATTGTTTTTAGATAAATTTTAAAATCGGTAATGATGTTGAATTGTAATTGCTCTCCTCTTTAGCTAAAGAGGAGAATGAATTTTGATTTCAATTAAAGGAAATTAAAAGAAAGAGGAGTTTTGATGTAACACTAAACATCCTCAACAAAATCCTTATACTTCAATTTTTCTGGAATAATATTTAAAGAAAATAATTTATCCTGTACTTTTTGGATTGTTTTTTCATCAATATTCTCTTGCGACCATTCTGTTAAGCTTAACCATTCTTGTACATCTTCTAATTCTTGCTCATAACGATTAGCAATCATACGGTCAATACTTGGTATGTCTTTAAACTCTTTTGTAGTACTATTTACAATATCTAAAATGGTTTTAACATCGGCTTTGTTAGTCTTTAAAAAATCTTCTCTAACTGCAATTACAAAACATGGCCAAGGGGAAGGGCAGTTATCCACACGTCTAAAAGTACCATTATCTACTAATGGTTTTGTGGTAAATTTTTCCCACATAAAATAGTCTGCTTTTTTATCTTTTAAACCTTCAATTGCGCCATCAAGGTTTTTAATAACCTCAAAGTCTAAGTCTTTTTCTAAATCCCATTTGTGGTTTTCTGCATTAACATAAGCCATTAAATGAGATCCAGAGCCATATCTGCTAATCGCAGCTTTAGTACCTTTTAACTCGTCTACTGTTTTATAAACAGAATTTGCAGCAACATGAATGCCCCAAATTAAAGGTGTTTCAACAAAAATCTGTACAATTTTACTTTTATTTCCTGCAATAATATCTTTAACAATACCTTCTGTTAAAATAACAGCCATATCGATATCTCCATCTCTTAACCCTTTACACATAGCACCTGTACCACCAAAATAGTCTTTCCAACGTAAGTTAATACCATCTTTTTTATACTCGCCATTTTTTAAGCCTAGATACCAAGCTAAGTTGAAATGTTCGGGAACGCCTCCAATGTTAATCTGTTTCATAGTGTTTTCCGCCAAAGCGGTACTCTTTTAATTTTTTATTATATAAAAGGTTTAGACTGCACTTAACCTGATATCTAATTTATTCTACTAATTTATTTAAAGTATATTCTATTAATTTGTTTACTGTTTGTGTTGGATTAGTACTAAATTGTCCAGTTACACGATTGGCAATAATCGCATTCATAGATAAGGCTTTATGACCTAAAAGCTTAGAAATACCATATATACCAGCAGTTTCCATTTCTAAATTTGTAATAGACTTACCTTCAAAATTAAAACTAGCTAACTTATTATTTAAATCATTATCTTGGATTGGAAGACGTAAAACACGACCTTGAGGCCCATAAAAACCAACGTTTGTTGCTGTAAAACCTGTAACGGTTTTTTCTGAACTTAATTGTTTAAGCAAGCTTTGATCTGCTTGTACTACATAAGGACTAGATTTGTCTTTAAACCAATCCGTATGTTGCATTAAGGCGTTAGACAGGTCTTTATGCTGAAACGCTTCACTATCATAAAAATGAAGTAAACTATCAAATCCAACAGCAAAATCACTAATTAAAAAACAATCTATTGGAATGTTTTTTTGAATAGAACCAGAAGTCCCAATACGCACAATAGTAAGTGTTGTAAGCTCTTTTTTGATTTCTCTAGTATTTAAATCTATATTGACTAAGGCATCTAATTCGTTAAACACAATGTCTATATTGTCGGTTCCTATTCCTGTAGAAATTACAGTAAGTCGCTTTCCTTTATAAGTACCAGTTTGTGTATAAAATTCGCGTTTATGGATAGAAAACTCTATGGAATCGAAATATTTAGTAACCGAAGCTACACGATCCGGATCACCTACAGTAATTATAGTATCTGCTATATGTTCTGGACGCAAATTTAAATGGTAAACACTACCATCTGGATTAAATATTAATTCGGATTCTTTTATAGCCATTAAGGGGTTGGAATAAGTTTGTTCTCTTCTTTCTTATACTGAAAATCTGCTTTATTAATACCTCCAAGCTGAAAATTAATTTGTAAATCTTTAGAGAAGTTTTTTTGATGTTGGAAAGCTAAAATCCCATTTTTATTTAGCGTTAAAGTGTCTTCTGTTTCATCGTAAAACAAGTCTAACTCATCAATCATACGCTTTAACTGAATATCTCCAAAACCATAATAGCCTTGATAGTGTAAACAATAACCTAACAAATGATGTCTGCTTTTTATTTTGTACTCTTTAATTAGTTTTAATGTATTGTATTCAAGCGTATTAAGACCGCTTCTTGTGTCTGGAAAACGTCTAAGATGTGCTTTTAAACAGGTGCTTAAATACTTAAAACTTGAAGGTCTAGTAATTAATTCTTTTAATAAATTATGATCGTCTTCACAGTAAATACGCCACGCTTTTTGAGCTGTAGCAATGTCGTCAACAGTTAATTCTACTTTGTTTTGATAGTGTTCTAAAAGCTGTTTTTTGTTTAACTCTGGTAAGCTTTTCATTTCTTTTTCTCCAGCAACACGTCCACTACAAACAAAATAGAGTGGAAGCTTAATATTATGTTTTTTAATTAAGCTAATAACTGCAATTAAATTAATATGACAAAACAAGTCGTATTCAAACCATAACACAATTTCAGAATAATTAGAGACGTCATTTAGTTTATCTAATTCTACTTTAATTTTTGAAGTATCATATTCTATTTTATAAACAGCTTCTAAAAAGATTTTTCTAGCTTTAAAAAAAGCAGGAGTATCAATTATTTTTTGTGTTGGACCTTCGCAAAGCATTTCGTGCCAAGTAAGGAATTCGCCTTTAAAATTTAATTTATGTAAATAGTCTGTTAAACTAGATCCATTTGTAATATGAAGTGTTGTATTACTCATAAATTAGCCTCCAACACGTTTTACATTAAATCCTTTTTCTTTAAGTATAGCCATTATTTTGTCGCGATAATCACCTTGAATAATAATTTTGTCATCTTTAAAACTACCACCAACACTAAGCTTTTGCTTTAGTTCTTTAGCAAGTAGCTTAAAATCTTGTGTGGCACCAGTGTACCCTTCTAAAATGGTAATGGGTTTGCCTTTACGTTTTTCGTATTTGCAAATTATAGGGTCTTCTTGTAGCCAAATTTTGTTTTCAGAATCTTTAGCACTAACTTCTTTTTCCTCTGCAATATGCTCAGGAAATAAGTTTTTTAATTGATCTTGTAAATCCATTTTTTTTTTAAGTCTTAAGTATGCTGTCTTCAGTAAACTTGTTTGAGTAAAATTGTATTCTGAAGGCTACTAATTACCTACTTTTTTAACCCTAATTCTCTTAAACGTTCATCTAAAAACGCTCCAGCAGTAATATCTTCAAACTGTTTTGGGTTGTTACCATCAATACAACCGTCTAATACATCTAATTTCATTTCGCTAATTGGGTGCATAAAAAATGGTATAGAGTAGCGTGATGTACCCCAAAGCTCTCTAGGAGGGTTTATAACACGATGAATTGTAGATTTAAGTTTGTTGTTGGTATGTCTAGATAACATGTCTCCAACGTTTATCATTAATTCGTCTGGCTCTGCAATAGCATCAATCCATTCGCCTTTATGGTTTTGTACTTGTAATCCACGTCCTTGTGCACCCATTAATAGTGTAATCAAGTTTATGTCACCATGTGCAGCAGCACGAACTGCATTATCTGGTTCATGAGTAATTGGTGGATAGTGTATTGGACGTAAAATTGAGTTACCGTTGTGGATGTAATTATCAAAATACGTTTCTTCTAAGTCTAAGTATAATGCTAAAGCACGTAACACGTATTTAGCTGTTTCTTCTAAGCTTTGATATGCTTTTTTACCGACTTCATTAAAAGCAGGAAGTTCATTAACAGACACATTATCTGGGTATTCTTTAGCGCGTTCTGCATCATCTTCTACATATTGACCAAAGTGCCAAAACTCTTTTAAATCGCCTTCTTTTTTACCCTTTGCACTCTCTTTTCCAAAAGAGACATAACCACGTTGCCCTCCAATTCCTGGGATTTCGTAACCACGTTTAATGTCTGTAGTAAGTGAGAAAAAGTTTTTAATTTCTTTATATAAATCATCAACTAGAGTATCACCTAATAAATGACCTTTTAATGCTACAAATCCAATTTCTTCATAGGCTTTTCCTATTTCGTCAACAAATTTTTGTTTTCTATCAAGATTTCCAGATGTAAAATCCTTTAAATTAACACTTGGTATACTATTCATTTTTGTATGTTTAATAAGTAATAGATACAAATGTAGCTAAAACATTGGAAAAATGATAACCCTATTTTTATTTAACCTATATGCAGTTATTAAGCAATTATTATATATTTGGTAAATACTTCTAACGAAGACTTCAACTTTATAAAAAAACAGAATGACTTTTGATAAAAAATCTTTAGATAACGAAACGCTTCTAAGCTTGTATAAATACATGTTAAAACCGCGTTTAATAGAAGAAAAGATGCTTATTTTACTTAGACAAGGTAAGATTAGTAAATGGTTTTCTGGTATTGGTCAAGAAGCGATTTCGGTTGGTGTGACTGCTGTAATGCACAAAGAAGAATATATATTGCCTATGCACCGAAATTTAGGCGTCTTTACAACACGTCAAATTCCGCTACACCGTTTGTTCTCTCAATGGCAAGGAAAAGCTAATGGGTTTACTAAAGGTCGTGATAGGAGTTTTCATTTTGGTACACAAGAATTTAATATAGTTGGAATGATAAGTCATTTGGGACCACAATTTGGTGTTGCAGATGGTATTGCATTGGCTTCTAAATTACAAAA
>JALZUT010000172.1 GCA_023300575.1 Olleya sp. | reverse complement strand
CCAATATTTGCTGTCACAATCCTATTTACAGGAACCGCTTTTAAAAACGATTTTTTTGAAATTGCAAAACAAATAGAAATATTTACTACGCTTTTTAAAGAGCTTAATATGAACTATGTAGATGAAACGAATCCTGCAGATTTAATGGATAATGCCATTAAAAATATGCTTAACGATTTAGATCCTTATACTAAGTTTTATAATGAACAAGATGTAGAAGCAGAGCGTATTCGTCGCACAGGAGATTATACAGGTGTTGGTGCCAGAATTAGAACATTAGAAGACAAACTTGTGGTTGTAGAACCTTATAAAGGATATCCAGCAGATAAAGCTGGTTTAAAAGCAGGAGATGAAATTATATCTGTAGATGGTGTCCCTATTGCTACTTACAAAGATGATGCCTCTAACTTATTAAAAGGCACACCAAACTCTAAACTAAATGTAGTTTATAAGCGTCAAGGAAAAACAAATACCGCATCACTTACTAGATCTGAAATAGAAATAGATGCTGTCCCACATTTTTCAATGATTGATGATAAAACAGGTTACATCGTATTACAAAAGTTTAATGCAAAAGCATCGCAGCAAACAGGTTATGCGTTAACCGATTTAAAAGCGCAAGGCGCAGAGCAAATAATATTAGATTTAAGAGGTAATCCTGGTGGACTATTAAATGAAGCAGTAAATATTGTTAATCTTTTTGTTCCAAAAGGACAACTAGTAGTAACTACAAAATCTAAAGTAAAAAAATATAATAAAACCTATTACACTAAGAAAGAACCAATAGACACTCAAATACCTGTTGTGGTTTTAATTAATGGTCGTAGTGCTTCTGCTTCAGAGATCGTTTCTGGAACACTTCAAGACTTAGATAGAGCTGTGGTTGTCGGATCAAGAAGCTTTGGAAAAGGCTTAGTACAACGTCCAAAAAAATTAACGTATGGGACACAACTTAAAGTAACTATTTCTAGATATTACACTCCTTCTGGTCGTTGTATTCAGGCTTTGGATTACTGGAATAGAGATGATAAAGGAAACGCTGTCCGCGTTAAACAAGAAAACTACAATGTATTTAAAACCAAAAACGGAAGAAAAGTATTTGATGGTGGAGGTGTTTTTCCAGATGAAGTAATTGAAGTCACTAAAAACTCTGCAATTACAGATGCAATCTTAAATAGTCAGAGTGTTTTTGATTATGCTACCAAGTATTATTACGACAATAAAATAGAAGACATTTCTTCTTTTAAGTTTACAGACAAAAATTTTGATGGCTTTAAAAATTTCTTAAATACAAGTGGTTTTGAGTTTGAAACAAAAACAGAAAAAGCGCTTAAAAAAGCACTTGAAATCTCTAAAACCGAAAATCTTGATGATGATATAAATAGAGATTATAATACCTTAATAAACAACCTTGACAACTCTAAAGCTGCTGCTGTAGAAGAAAATAAAACCCAATTAATGAATTTACTTACAGACGAAATCGTAAAACGTTACGTTTACAGAGAAGGGCTTTATGAATACTACAAAATTAACAACGAAGAAATTAAAACAGCTACCGAAATTTTAGCAAACCCTTCAAAATATAATAAGTATTTAAAATAATACTTGTTACCATATAAAGTACTCTAAAAGAAAAATACACTTTTTCTATATATAAAATTGAAAAAAAAGAAAGATAAAAAGTGCTTTTTATTGCAGTAATTTTAAATGGTAAAACGGATAATTAAGCTCTAAAATTTTAAAATAATTAAATTTTGGTATATTTAATGATTGTATAAAATCATGAAACACTTATTATTTATAATATTACTCTTTACAACTATGGGTTTTTCGCAAAGCGAATTAACGCATGATGTTTATTTTAATACAGACGAATTCGATGTACCTTTAACAGAAGAAAATAGGATTCTACTCTTTATTTCTAGCATAGACTCTATTCCTATTCAAAAAATCTCTATTTATGGTTTTACAGATGATAGAGGTAGTAATAACTATAATTTAGAACTCTCTCAAAACCGAGCAAATACCATAAAAGAATTATTTTCTGGTTATGGTATTGATGAAAACCTAATTACCAATGTAAATGGAAAAGGTGAAATTTTATTAAAGATTTTAAACGAAGAAGAAGTTCATAAAATAAGAGGCTTAAATAGAAAAGTTGAAATTATAGTAACAGCTAAATCTCTAGATGTTAAACCTGTAAAAGAAGTTGCTGTAAAGGTTGTTGAAGAAGAAGTAAAAAAAGAGGGTCCAAAAACTACCGAAGACCTTGCAAAAGGGACTATTAAAAAAGGAGATAAAATAACATTAGACAAAATCTATTTTAAAACCAGTTACAGCTATGTGACTACAGAATCTAAAAAAACATTAGAAGAACTTGCTAAACTTTTAATCAAAAAAGACAACATTTACTTTACTATTCAAGGTCATGTGTGTTGCACACAAATGAGTCGTGATGCAGTAGATAAAAAAACAAAAAAACGAAATCTGTCTGTTGCTAGAGCCCAATATATTTATAATTATCTAGCCAAAAAAGGAGTAAATAAAAAACGTATGAAATACGTTGGTATGCGTCGTAAGTTTCCGCTTGGTGGTGCGCCAGAATTAGATAGGCGTGTTGAAATTTTAGTGACTTATGTAGGAAAATCTATTAAAAAATAAAAAAATTATTTTTTATAAATCATTCCAATATGAGGTATTCCGTCTTCAAGGTACTCCTCTCCTACTTCAAAAAAATCTAAATTATTATAGAATTTTTTTAAATAACATTGCGCTGAAATTTTTATTTTCGTTTCTTTATAATGTGTTTTAATAGCTTTAATAGACGCAATCATAATATCAAATCCGTGTTTATGTCGTCTTTGAGGTTTTGTAACCACTACTCTACCTATACTAGCTAATTCAAAATAATCTCCTGGTTTAAAAAGTCGTGTGTACGCTACAATTTTTCCTTTTTTATACCCAATAATATGAAGTGCTTTTTGATCTTTTCCGTCAATATCTTGGTAGACACAATCTTGTTCAACCACAAAAACTTCGCTACGTAATTGAAGTAAATCATACAACTCTTGGGTTGTTAATTCTTGAAAGGTTTTGGTTTTGGTTTTAAGCATAGCTGTCATTCCTACCTATGCAGGAATCTGTTTAATTATTAAAAAAGGTAGTACTATTTTTTTGGTGAGACTGCAACGTTACTTCTATAATTACTTAACACAATAACATCTCTATTATAAGATTTCTGCCAACGCAAAAATTTGGTAGTCTTGTAAAATTATATCTAAATTTAATAGACTTACATCATTATAATAATTATGTGAGTACTTATAATATATATTTTTTTCCTATATTTTATAGTATTATACTTTATAAGTCTAATACATCACGTAACAAATTAGATTAACAACTTGTAGGTATTTTATCTACGCGGTTTTGGTGACGACCACCTTCAAATTTAGTTTCTAAAAACATATCAACCATAGCTATTACTTGTTGTATTGCTGTATAACGAGCAGGAATACAAATAATATTAGCGTTATTGTGCTGTCTTGTTAGTTTCGTTATTTCTTTAGTCCAACAAATACCAGCTCTAACGTTTTGATGTTTATTTGCTGTCATTGCAACACCATTTGCGCTACCACATATTAAAATACCAAAGTCTGCTTTTTTATCTACCACATCTTTAGCAACTGGATGTACAAAATCTGGATAGTCTACGCTATCATTAGTATCTGTACCATGATTAGTTATAATGTATCCTTTTGCTTCAAGATGTTTTATAACTGTAAATTTGTAGTCTGTTCCTGCGTGATCATTTCCTATTGATACTTTCATCTAATTTAGATTTTAAATTAGTTTCCGTAAAAACGGAAATCTAATCTATTATTTACAACTTCAAAGTTAATAATTGATAGCAACTATTAATAACTAACCAAGTATTAATTATTCATAAGTTTTAAGTTTGATATATTTTATTATATAATAGTGTTTATGGTTACTGTTAACAACTACATGTTTTAATAATAACTACTTGTTAATATCTAATAACAGTTTTTTAAAACTTTTATTAGGATTATCCAGTTAATTTTATAAAACAAAAGTAAAACTAAACTACCAAAAAAGTTAACTTATTTTTTTAGGTAAGTTGTAATACAAAAAACAACACATACCAACACAAAATAATAAAATACTTATTAAAAATTGGTTGTTAACTTAAGTTATAAACAGTTGTTAATAGTTAAACTAAACAAGTTATAAATTAAAGATTTAACTATTGTATAACTTGTTAATAGAAAAAGAAAAGTAACCTACACTATTAAAAACCATAAAAGTTATACCGCTATTCACACCTATTAATCACCACCAATTTTTTTTTAAATTTTAAAGAAATAATAATAGTATATACTATAAATGTGAATAAATCTAAAATTTAAAACTTAATATTAGCTTAATTATGATTTAATATTAAAAACGTAGCTTTGTAAAAACTTAATTACCAATCTTCTCCTTATTATTAAGTTAAAAACAGATGTCATTGCAAGTAAAGCGTGGCAATCTCTTAAATAAATGAGATTCTTCGTTTCACTCTGAATGACACATAATAAGATTACAAATTAAATGACAAAAAAGAAACACAGGAAACCATCTAATAATAAGATTTCCAACCTTACAAATACAATTTTAAGTATTTTAAAAAAAGACAGAAACCAAACCTTTAACTATAAACAAATTGCAGCTAAACTTGGAGTTAACGACGCAAGTAGTCGTAATCAAATTATAAAAAAACTAGCCCAACTTAAAGCTAAAGAAGAAATTAAAGAAGTAGATAGAGGTAAATTCCAAATTATAAATAATACAGAGTATCATATAGGTATTTTTGATGCAGCACAACGTGGTAACGGTTACGTTATTTGCGATGCGTTTGAGGACGATATTTATATAGCATCTAATAATGTAAACAAAGCTTTAAATGGAGATGAAGTAGAATTATACGTTTATAAACGTAGAAAAAATGGTAAGTTAGAAGGCGAAATTACTAACATTATAAAACGTGATAAAACCGAATATGTTGGTATTATCCAAGTACACGCTAAAAAGAATTTTGCTTTTGTTGTACCAGATGGTAATAAAATGAAAACAGACATTTTTGTACCAATTAATAAAATCATGAAAGCCGAAGATGGTGATAAAGTAATTGTTACTTTAGAAGAATGGCCTGATAAAGCAGATTCGCCAAACGGACGCGTTATTAAACTATTAGGTAAAGCTGGAGAACATAACACAGAAATACATTCTATACTTGCAGAATATGGTTTACCATACGAGTTTCCAGTAGAAGTTGAAGAGTATGCTAACAATATAGATTTAGAAATTAAAGCAGAAGAAATAGCAAAACGTCGTGACATGCGTAAAGATTTAACTTTTACCGTTGATCCTAAAGATGCTAAAGATTTTGATGATGCCTTATCATTTACAGATTTAGATAATGGTTTGTATGAAATAGGAATACATATTGCAGACGTCTCCCATTACCTTAAAGAAGGAACTGTTTTAGATGAAGAAGCTTATGAACGTGCAACTTCGGTGTATTTAGTAGATCGTGTGGTACCAATGTTACCAGAAATACTATCAAATGGTGCTTGTAGTTTACGTCCTCATGAAGAAAAATATACGTTTTCTGCAGTGTTTAAAATAAACGAAAAAGCCGAAATTAAAGACCAATGGTTTGGTCGTACAGTTACTTATAGTGATGCACGTTTTGCTTATGAAGAAGCGCAAGCTATTATAGAAAATAAAAATAATACCATTCCTGCTGAAGTGTCTTTAACAGGAAAAGAATATAAAACAGATCAAAAAATAGCAGATGCTGTTTTAAAAATGGACGAATTAGCTAAAAAAATGCGTTCAGCACGTATGCAATCTGGAGCAATTAGTTTTGATAAAGTAGAAGTAAAATTCTCTTTAGATGAAGACGCTAATCCAATAGGTGTTCATTTTAAAACCAGTAAAGATGCTAATAAGTTAATTGAAGAGTTTATGCTACTTGCAAACAGAAAGGTGTCTGAGTTTGTTTCTAAAATGAAACCAGAAAAAACCTTTGTGTATCGTGTACATGACGAACCAAATGAAGAAAAATTAGCAGCTTTACAAGGTGTAGTTGCAAAATTTGGACACCAACTAAACTTTAATAGTAAAGCAAGTGTATCTCAATCTTTAAATAAATTATTGGTTGATGTTCAAGGTAAAAAAGAACAAAATTTAGTAGATACTTTAGCAATACGTACTATGTCTAAAGCAAATTATACAACCGATAATATTGGACATTATGGTTTAGCTTTTGATTATTATAGTCACTTTACTTCACCAATAAGACGATATCCAGATGTAATGGCACACCGTTTATTACAGCAATATATAGATAAAGAAAAATCTGCAAGCGCAGAAGATTATGAAGTAAAATGTAAACATTCTTCTAACATGGAATATTTAGCAACAAAAGCAGAACGAGATTCTATTAAGTATATGCAAATTAGGTTTATGCAAGATCACCAAGATGAAGAATTTGTAGGCGTAATTTCTGGTGCTACAGATTGGGGAATTTATGTCGAAATTATTTCTAATAAATGCGAAGGTATGATTAGAATTAAAGATATAAAAGGCGATTATTTTGACTTTGATCAAGAGCAATATGCAGTTATAGGTCGTGATACAAAAATAATGTATCAACTAGGAGATGAGGTAATTGTTAAAGTAAAAAATGCAGACTTAGTAAAACGTCACTTAGACTTTAATTTAATAGGAAAACACGAAAAATAACATTAATAAGAGGTATAAACCAATCTTTATATCTTAGAAGGTTATTAAAATTGTGTAGGTATTAATATTCTATTATTATTTATAATTTTTAAAATTAGTTATCAGTAACTTTTACTTAATTTTAACTACCAATAAGTAAAATAAAACACTATGGTTTTATTAATAATAAATTCAATAGAAGGTTTTATAATACAAAGCTATTGTAACAGGTATTGCTATAAACAAAAAAAACTATCAAGCGGTTTTAGTGTTAGTAAATATTATAAAGCTGTTAAAGAAGAAGCGTTTCAAGAACTAACAGAAAATGCAAAAAACTTAGATGCTAATGCAGT
Organism: Olleya sp.; assembly: GCA_023300575.1. Lineage (GTDB taxonomy): Bacteria > Bacteroidota > Bacteroidia > Flavobacteriales > Flavobacteriaceae > Olleya. The sequence continues at coordinate 44 of JALZUT010000172.1, read as the reverse complement.
TGTTGGTATAAAAGTAGAAATAGAATTAACAGCACATAATTAGG
>JALZUT010000171.1 GCA_023300575.1 Olleya sp. | reverse complement strand
TTTTTTTATTAAGTATTATTGCAGAACAGTCTCCAACATTTGTCGCTATTACTGGCAAATTAGATAATCCATATTCTAATAAAGATAACGGTAAACTTTCATATTTTGAAGCTAAATATAAAATAGCTTAATATTGATTAATATATTCTATATATTTTTTAAGAAACCCATAACATCCATAATTTTCATTTATATTTTTATTAAATTTTTTAGATTTAATTTTAGACAACTCCGTATTTTCTAATGATTCTTTTATTGCATCAGCTAACAATTCTGGTGATTTAGCTGGTACAATCCAACCAAATTCTCCATCTCCTAAAACCTCTTTACATTGTCCAACATCTGTACATACAACAGGTAATCCTGCCAAGCCATACTCTAAAAGCGACACAGGTAGCCCTTCACTAACAGAGCTTAATACTCCCAAGTCTGAATAACTCAATACTTTTGATATATCATCTACAGCACCCAAAAACTCTACTTCTTCAGTTAATTTTAAACTAACAACTAATTTTTTGATTTTTTCAACCCAAGCCTCATCCTCCAGAGATCCAGCTAGTAATAATTTAAACTTTATATTTTGTTTTTTTAGTAAAGAACAAGCGTTTAATAAATTTGGATGGTCTTTTTGATCTCTAATGTTAGCTACACATAAAATAGTATTTGATTCGGATTTATTTATTTTATTTAGTTTTAATAATGGATAATTAGGTATATAAACAATAGATTTATTATTAATCTTAAATTTTTCTAAGTTCCAAGTTTTTATCTTAATATTTACACAAATTACACCATCTAACAAAAAAGATAGCTTCCTAATTATTTTTCTATCTGAGTCCTTTAACAAATCACTAAAACCCCAGTGATCATGCCAAATTAAAATTAATTTAGGTGATAGTAATTTAATTATTAAAATCCAATAAATTGATGTTTGATGTGCATGAATTATAGTGGGTTTAATTTTTTTTATCAATCTAAACAATTTGATAAATGCTATAAAATCTATTGTATTTTTTTTATTTAAAAATCTAATATTTTTACGGTTTTCAATAAAATTACTTAAAGGTCCATCTTTCCTTGTAACTATTAAATAATTGTCAATATCATTTTTTGTTAGTGTATTGTAGATATTAACACTCATTCTTTCTGAGCCTCCTATATTAAGAGAATCAACAACTTGAAAAATCCTATGTTTAGTTACCATTTTTTAATTATTACTTTTAGCAATTACAATCAAGCTAATTCCAAAAATTTTGGAATATAAATAAGGATTAATAGTAATAAAAAGCTTTTTAAAAGGTTTTGCTATTTTTTGCATTATTGTTTTACTGTTAGAAGGTGCATCAAGCGATTTTTTTGAATACTCATAATCCACTATACTTAAGCCAGAAAATGTTAATAAATTAATAGCTGAATTAAAATCTAAAAAAATTAGATGCCCAGGATTATTTAATTTTGTTTTTTGTAGGTTACGTATATTTACAGATAAGCAATTTTCAAGCGGAATATGAAACACTATATGTTTGGTACGTTTACTAACTTCTTTTAAAAAATTTATTGGATCCGGTATATGCTCAAAAACATCATTTAACGACACTAAATCAAATTTTTCTGATGAAACAGTAAAATCTTCAAAACAAAACTCTACTAGATCATCGTTTAATTTTTCAACATGTGGAGACACATCAAAACCTTTTATTACTTTGATTGTATCAAACTCATTTTTTAATTCTCTTCCTAATAACTTTACAATATCACCAGAACCACAACCAACATCAGCGTACGATTCTACAACAATATTTTGTTTTTTTAAATAATTAAACAATACTTTTTTTATGGCATTTACTTTGTAACTGCTATCTTCATTATGTCTATTTGGGTCTTTAAAATATTCACCTTCTATGTACATGGCTTTTCTAATTCTATTTTATTAAAATTTTTTTAATTTCCTCATCAAACACATCTAAAGTATACTGTTGTGACCAGTTTGATGCTAATTTTGACATTATATTTAATTGTGTTTTTGATTGCAAATGCGTTTCAATTTTAGAAATAGCATCCTCAATATTTGGTTCAATTAAAATGCCTCGCTTGCCATTATCTAACATATCTGGCACACAAGATATGGATGTTGCAATTGGTATAACACCAAAAAACATGGCTTCGGCTAGTGCTTTTGGCCAACCCTCTGACTTTGAAGCCAATATCGTAAAATGTCCAAATTGTAATGCTTCTTTAATGGTTTGACTGGTTTGATTTCCGTGTAAACGTATACTTTTATCTAAATTACCAGCTGTAATATAGTGCTGTAATTCTGCTTTTAAAATACCATCTCCATACAAGTCTAAACTTACAGCATGTCCTTTCTCTTTTAATCCTTCAATAATTTGAATCGCCAATAAAGGACGTTTTCCGCTTACTAGACTGCCAACAAAAACAAAGTGTAATTGATCTGAATAATCTCTATTTACGACATCTACTCTATCTTCATTTCTAAAAGTTGCAGTAAAAAAAGGCTTAATGTTTTTAGTCTGATTCTCCCATTGTCCATAGACAATAGCGGTCATGTTTTTGGTCCAAGACGTATTAGATAATAGCTTTTTTTGAATACGATAACTTAAAGGCTGTGTTGCATTTGGATCCCAATTACCTGCATATTTTGCTGTTTTTATTTTCTTCGGAAAAAAAACTTGTACCAAACAACCTAACAACCCAATATTACCTGGACAACGTAAATGAATGTGATCTGCACGTCTGCAAGCTTGATATAATTTATACAAAATTAGCGGTAATGCTAATAAAGACTTAAGACCACTACTTATATTAATTAATGCAATTGAGGGTATCTGTGTAAATGTAATAGCGTCATGCTGATAGGCTATATCTATTTCCGAAATTGACTCCTCTGTTATAGGCGCAACAATCTCGACCTGATCTACATGTTTTAACCACAAGTTCATCTCGCGCACATAAGGTGCGTAACCAAACCACTGTTGGTTTTTGGATTTATGCAAAACATGCGTTATGATTAAAAAATGCATTATTGATTTTTGGGTTTGTTAAATATAAGCGAAAACCAGCCAACTTTACGTCCAGCAGTTTCTGTAAATGCTTTAAATTTTTCTTTAGAGGTGATTATGTTTGTTGCTCTGATCGTCATTAATAATAACGCAGTAGCATTAAACTTTAATCGTGCTTTTAAGCTTGGGTTAGGATATTTGACACGCCAAACATACCAGCTATTTCTAACCACCATTTTTCCATACTTATATTGGTTTGGTCGTCCAGAACCATCATGATAATGTGCTAATCTTGCATTTGTATTGACGTATAATAGTCCGATTTTAGCTAGTCGTAAAGAAAAATCGGTGTCTTCATACAAGCCATAACCTTCAAAATAAGTAGAAAATGACAAGTGGTCAAATACTTCTTTTTTATAACTGGAAACGCCTCCCATAATTTGTTCTACTTCATAAATTTTTCCAGAAGGTGGTAAAAAACTTACTGACCGTCCATGTGCAAACGTTGGTAAAAAACCTGGAGCTGTATCTGGTTGTAAACCAAATTTACGTCTTACTTTAAAACGTGAGGGTTCATTACGCATCCAATTATCAAAATAAAATTTTGATGGATTGTCTTTTTTATCTGACGCTTCCCATTTAACCTCATTAGTTATAAAACCTCCGATAGCTAGTGCTTTAGGATATGTTTTATAGGTAGCTATTAAATGCTTAAAATAGTCTGCTTCCAAAACCACATCGTCATCTAAAAAGCAAACAATATCTATACTCTCACCCGTTTTGTCAATCCCAAAATTACGTTGTTT